>DAHXNE010000035.1 GCA_027366635.1 Gammaproteobacteria bacterium
CGCGCGAAGGCAAGGCGACGCTCGGTGCGGTCAAGGTTCGCCGGCAGTGACGATTCGACGATCCGGCGGGCGGTCTCGAACATCGACGAGGCCATTCTCATCCGCCCCTGAGGGCTCATGCGCCGATAGTGCTCGGTGACCCTCCGTTGCATCGATGCACTGGTATCGTTCATTTTTGGACTGCTGCGAGCATTTGGTCGACGGCAAGCTTTAGAACCCATTCATTAAGGTACGCCTGATCGACCGAATCTTCGAGTAGCGCCTGCACGTCGCGCATTTGCAGCTCCGATTTCGCATCTCGCGCCCACAGGAGCTTCGAGAGAATCAGGTCTTCCCGGCTCACCATCCAGGTGCGCACTCCACCAAGATCCACCGATTTACGCCGCGCAAACTCCACTTGCCGATACGCCGAGTCTTTGCGCACGATCAGGCGTTTCACGCGGTCGGCACCACCTCCGAGAGGTCGACGGCCACGTCGGTGAGGCCCGGCAGGAAGATCAGCCCCGGGCGGTCCGTGGCGGTCTCATCCGTGTAATGACCCTCGGCGAGACCCCGGAAGAAATGCGCCGTGGCGCGCGGCAGGTCGAACAGCCAGACCTCTGGAATCCCGTGCCGGGCGTAGAACGGCACCTTGATGTCGTGGTGGTAATGCCAGGTCGTATCGCTGACCTCGATGAGCACCAGCGCATCGGCCCCGGTCGGCCGTGAGTTGTGGTGCGCGTCCGGACGGACGCGCGCAACGGCCAGGTCCGGCTCGGGCTCGGAATCCGCGCCCAAGCGCAGTGGGGTTTGGCACAGCACGGTCGCCTGGGCACCGACGGCGTGTCGGAACAGGGCCTCCAGGTGCATCACCACGCTGCGGTGCGCATCGGCCCTCGGCGCCAGATCGACGATTTCGCCCTCGATCAGTTCCATCCGCGCATGGGGTGCGAGCAGGCCCAGCTCCGCCATGCGGTGATAGTCCTCGACGGTGATCCGGTGCCGGTGGGGCGGCTGTTCGCCCCGGACGGTCGGCTCTTCAGCCATGACAGTATGCATTGGACCTCCTGGGAGTGAATTTCGGGCGGCGCACGGGCCGCCGGGTGCCGCCGTGGGCCGTGCGAACTCCGACAGCGCCGTTCGCTCGCGCCGGCTGCTATTGACGCGCATCTGAGCGCCGCGAGGCATCCGTGATTGCCGAAGCCGGCGGCAGCTGCGATCCTTGATTGATCGGTAAGGAGGTTTCATGCCCAATCTCAATGCCTTCAAGGCCTACGACATCCGCGGTCGCATACCCGACGAGATCAACGAGTCGCTCGCCTATGACATCGCCCGCGCGTTCTGCGCGCTGGCCAACCCGCGCCGCGTCGCGGTCGGCTACGACATCCGCCCGACGAGCCCGGAGCTGGCCGCGGCGATCCGGCGCGGGCTCCTCGACTGCGGGAGCGATGCGCTCGACATCGGGCTGTGGGGGACCGAGGCGGTGTATTTCGCCACCTTCGCCTACCAGCTGGATGGCGGCATCATGGTCACCGCCAGCCACAACCCCTCGGACTACAACGGCATGAAGCTGGTGCGCGCCGAGGCGCGCCCGGTCAGCTCGGATACCGGGCTTGCCGAGATGCGCGCGCGGCTCGAGGCGGTAAGCCTGCCGGGCAAGACCGCCCGTCCCGGCCGGGAAAGCCCGCTCGACATTCGCGGCCGCTACATCGAGCACCTGCTCGGCTATGTTGATCCGGCCAAGCTGCGCAAACTGAAGGTGGTGGTGAATCCCGGCAACGGTGGCGCCGGACTGGTGATCGATGCGCTCGAGCCGCATCTGCCGTTCGAGTTCGTCAAGGTCAATCATCGTCCCGACGGCACCTTCCCCAACGGCATCCCCAATCCGATGTTGGAGGAGAACCGGGCCGCGACCGCCGACGCGGTGCGTCGCAGCGGCGCCGACGTCGGGATCGCCTGGGACGGGGACTACGACCGTTGTTTCTTCTTCGACGAGCAGGGGCGTTTCGTCGAGGGCTACTACCTGGTGGGCCTGCTCGCCGAGGTGTTCCTCGCGCGCGAGCCGGGCGCGCGCATCGTGCACGACCCGCGCCTGATCTGGAACACGCGCGACATCGTGAGCGAGCGCGGCGGCACGCCGGTGTTGTGTCGTTCCGGTCACGCGTTCATCAAGCAGAAAATGCGCGAGGTGGACGCCGCCTACGGCGGGGAGATGAGCGCGCATCACTACTTCCGGTCGTTCTCCTACTGCGACAGCGGCATGATCCCGTGGCTGCTGGTGCTGCAGGTCATCGCCGAGCGCGGCCCGCTCTCGGGGCTGCTCGAGCCGCGCATGCGCCGTTTTCCGGTCAGCGGCGAGATCAACCGGCGCCTGACCACCGACGCGAAGACGATTCTCGAGCGCATCGAGCGCCACTATGCGGACTCGGCCCTCGCGCTCGAGCGCACCGACGGGCTGTCGCTGGAGTTTCCCGAGTGGCGGTTCAACTTGCGCGGCTCGAACACCGAGCCGCTGGTCCGGTTGAACGTGGAGAGCCGCGGGAGCGAGGCGCTGATGCGCGCCAAGACCGACGAGGTCCTGAAACTGCTCGAGGCGTGACGGCGCGACGGGACAGCGTCACAAAATGGGCCTCTGTCGGCGCCAAAAGACACTGGTTCTGCGGCGCGGATGAGCGTACCTTTTGAGGAGTCCTCTCTGAATACCTGAAACTCTTGGGGGTTTCCCATGGCGCTGTGGAAAGATCCGACTTCTTCCGGCTCCGGCTTTGCCGGGGCCGCTGCACCGATATCACCGACGCCCCGCGAGGGCGGGTCCGGCGTCGCGCCGCTCCCCGACGTCCATCGCCGCTCCGGCAAGGATCGCGGGGAACTCAAGGAGTCGGTGCTCGCCACCGGTCTTACCCTCGAGGGGAAGATCAACGGCACCGGCCACGTGCGCATCGCCGGTCGATTCAAGGGTGACGTGAACATCGACGGCACGCTCACGCTCGATTCCGGCGCGCGCATCGAAGGGCACGTCAAGGCCGCGGCGGTCGTCGTTGGTGGTGAGCTGATGGGCAACATCATCGAGGCCCAGCAGGTCGATCTGCGCGAGGGCGGGCGCATCGAGGGCGACATCAAGGCCGGCGCGTTTACGGTGGCGTCCGGTGCCCGCATGCGCGGTAAGGTGGAATTCGGCTGGGCCAGCAGCGGGGCCGACGCCGATACCAATAGCCTGACCGAGTCGATAATCACCGGCACGGTATGAGCGCGCTGCCTCGTCCGGGCGGGGCGGCGGGCAGGACCCGAGTCTGTCCGCATTGCAAATCGGTCGTCCTGGAGAGCCTGAGCGTCTGCCCGAGCTGCCGGCACCATCTGCGCTTCGGTGTCGAGGCGGCGCGGCGCCAAGAGGAAGTGATCCGCGCGCTTGCCATCGAAGGGCAGGTGGCGCATCCGCAGGGTGAGGAGCCTTGCGAATACAGCGTCGTGGTGACCGTCTGCGACGGTAAAGGACAGCAGATCGCCCGCAAGCTGGTGGCGGTCGGATCGCTGCAGGGCGGGGAGTACTGCTCCGTGGCGCTCGAGGTGGAGGTATTGCCGCCCGCGGCGCCGGACCAGCATGAGGTCCAGCCCCTGGCGGTGGTGCCCACGCGCACTCAGGCTCCGGCGGCGGCGAGCGGGCGTCGTTTGCCGGACGGGACGGTTCTGCAGCCGCCCGGATTGGGACCGCACCGCTGAGTGTGGGACCGTCGGGCGCTCAAAACTGCTTTTCGGTCTGGACCAGGAACTGCACGTGCTTGATGCCGGCGCCGCCGTTGATCGGGAACGCCAGATCGATGTGAATGACGTTGCCGAAGGCCGTGCGGGCGTTGCCGAGGCGCAAGCCGAAGCCGGCATCCTCCAGTAGGCCGAGACCGGGCTCGGCGAGCGGCGGGCGGCCCCAGGTGCGCCCCATGTCGAAAAACACCGCGGCCCCGACCCGAAACAGCCGCAGAGGATACCAATTGCTGAACCAGCGCTCCTGGACGGTGAGCTGCGCGCTCGCCGTGCCGTCCTGGTAGTTCAGCGGGTAGCCTTCCAGACCGTTGTTGCCGCCGAGCAGGATCTGGTTGTCGAGCGTCAGCCGGCGTCCGGCCGTCGCTTTGAGCGCGCTGTAGAACAGCCACCCGGGAGCCTGATCGAGGAAATTCACGACACTCGCTTGCAGGAGGCCGTTTTCGAGCGTGCCGTGGCGCAGCCGCCCCGAGAAGCTGCTCGATACGAGCAGCATGTCGCCATGCGGCAGCGCATAGCCGTCCGAGGCGGTGAGCACGAAGGGTGCGGCGCTCTGGCTCGAACCGAACGCGCGAGCCGCCCAGCCGACCTGCGCGCTCAGCGACACGCCCAGGTTGAAATCCTCGATCCGGTGGATCTGATTGTGATTGCGTAGGGCGACGTATTTGTCCTGCAGCCAATTGAACTGCACCCAGGGATAGACGAACTTCCGGTTCGCCGGCAGCAGCGTCGGTCCGCCCCACAGAGCCGAAGGCGCGAACCGATGCCGGTCGTAGGTCCACCCGAGCGTAAAGCGCTGGGTCCACCCTCGCACCAGGCCGGGCGACCAGCCGACGTAGCCTTGAAAATACTTGGTTTGCGCCGCGAATTTGTCGACGACCTGACCGAGGTCGTAGAGCGAGTCATCGAGTGTCGTATCGTTGAGCGAGACGCCGGCGGCATGGTGCGACTCGAAGGAATAGAACGGGCGGTCGACGGTGAGCGTGCGCAACAGGCCGTCGCTGAGCTGGCCGTAGGCCAGCGAGACGTTGGTCCAGCTGCCCAAGACGTGCTGGTTGGATAGATCCACCTCCTTGTCCGTGCGCTCGACACCGTGCAGATCCTTCAGCGCGATCGCCGTGCCGGTGCCGAGCACGTTGATGTCCTCGACTGTCACGCCGGTGGTGTTCTTGCCGCCGCTGCGTCCGAACTGAAATCCCGGGTTGAGCGTCCAGACGTCGCGTGTGCGGACCCGTACATCCACCCGGCCGTCGTGATAGCGCACCGGCCGGATCGTGGCGTCGTAGAAATAGGAATCGGCCCGCAGGATGCGAGCCGATTCGTTCATCAGATGCCGCGAGAAGGGCTCGCCGGTGTGAAAGAGCAGTTGCGCGCGGATCAGGCTGCGCCGCGTGGGCCGGTGTAGGCGGTCGGCCAGCCGAAACAGGACGTTGTCGTCCTTGGGATTCTTGAGATTGAAGATGTTTTCGTTCTGGATCTCAATTCGCCCGAATACAGCGTGCAGGCGCTCGAGTTCGGCGTCCGAGGGCAGGGCACGTGCGGCAGGCTTGTGTACCGTACAGCATGCCGCGTGAGCCGACTGGCCGGCGACAATTAGAACTTTCGGGTGCTAGCCTCCGACGGCTGTCGTAATTGACGTCGGGTAATTGACGTCGGCGGAGCCGGCTGCGGGGGCGGCGACAACTATATTTTTCGGGTCCGAGCCCCTCACGGCGGTCTC
>DAHXNE010000108.1 GCA_027366635.1 Gammaproteobacteria bacterium
GGATCGCGCGTATGAGCGCGCGGATCCTCCGTCCCCACCGAGAGCCGCCCACTCTCGAGCGCGCGGCCCACCACACCGAAGCGCAACGCTCCGCTGATCATCGGCGCAAACAGCGTGACCACTTCGATCTTCATCGACACGCACACTCGCTTCGCGTTGGCCGGCGATCAATCCAACTCGGCGGGCCAATCGACCCACACCCGGCCGGCGGTGAGATCCACCTGGACCAGATGCGTCGAATCGGCGAGCACCCAGTGCTCGCGCACCGGCCCGCCGCCAGGCCCCGCGCCGTGACGCTCCTGCACGACCATGACGGCCCCCGCCGGCGCGTCGACGAAGTACGCCACAGTCCCTAACACACGGCCGTCGGTATTGTGCACCTCGAGCCCGATCAGATCGACGCGGTAGAACTGCCGCGCCGGCAGCGCCGGCAGCGCCTCGCGCTCGACCTCGATCAGCGCGCCCGCCAGCTTGGCGGCCGCGTCGCGATCCTCGACATCGGTGAACCGCGCCACCAGCTGCGCCCCGTGGGCGCGGGCCTCGGCCACGGTCACCACCTGCGTCTCGCCCCCCGGGGCTCGCAAGCACCAGGGGTGATACTGCAGCAGCGCTTCGGGCGGGTCGGTGTAGGACCACACGTGAACCCACCCCGCCAGTCCAAACGGCGCCCCGATGCGTCCAAGTTCCACCCAGCCGGCGGGTCGGCTCACAGCAGGCCCTGCGGCCCGCGGCTCGCGCGCGGTCAGACGCTCGCCTGCTTCCGGTACGAAGCGATCAGCGACCGGACACGCTCGGACGGCTGCGCACCGTGGCCCATCCAGTAGTCGATACGGCCGAGGTCAAGCCTCAGTGGGGTCTCGGCGCGGCCGGCGACCGGGTTGAAGAACCCGACGTTCTCCAGGCTGGCCCCGCCTTGGCGCTTGCGGCTGTCCGTCACCACGACGTGATAAAAGGGCTGATTGCGCGCCCCGCGCCGGGTCAGGCGAATGGTTACCATGGTCTTGTCGCTCTCAAATGTCCGATCCCAGCGGGCCTGTGGCGCCGCCCCAAAAAAAGAGGGCGAATTCTACGGGCTTATGGGCGAGTTCGGAAGGGGCTCGGGACACTTTTCCCGCTGGAACGGCCGGGCGCCCTAAGGCATCCGGCCCTGCAGCGCCCCGAGCAGCTGGCGCATGCGCCCGCCGCGCATCTGCTTCATCATCTTCTGCATCTGCAGAAACTGCTTCATCAGCCGATTCACGTCCTGCACCTGCACCCCCGCTCCGCGCGCGATGCGTCTGCGGCGCGAGCCGTCAATGATGCCGGGCGCGATGCGCTCGCGCGGCGTCATGGAATTGATGATCGCGATCTGGCGGCGCACGTCCCGGTCGGCCTGGTCGGGGCTGACCCCACCTTTCTGCGCCGCGGTCGGGAGCTTATCCATGAGCGAGGCCATTCCGCCCATCTTCTGTAACTGCTCGAGCTGGGCCTTGAGGTCACCCAGATGCAGTCCTTTGCCCCGGGCCACCTTGCGCGCCATGCGCTCGGCGGACTCGTGATCGACCTGGCGGTTCACCTGCTCGACCAGGCTGACCACATCCCCCATCCCGAGAATGCGCGAGGCCATGCGCTCCGGATCGAACGGAGTCAGCGCATCGGTCTTCTCTCCGACGCCCATGAACACGATCGGCTGGCCGGTGATCTGCCGCACGGACAGCGCCGCCCCGCCGCGCGCATCCCCGTCGGCCTTGGTCAATACGATGCCGGTCAGCTCGAGCGCCGCCGCGAAGGCTCGCGCCGCGTTGACGGCATCCTGACCCGCCATGGCGTCCACGACGAACAGACGTTCAGCCGGATGCACGGCCTGGTCGATCTGACGGACCTCCTCCATGAGCGCCACATCGACGTGCAACCGTCCAGCCGTGTCGACGATGAGTACGTCGAACACGCCGCGGCGGGCCTGCTCGAGCGCCCAACGCGCGATCTCGGCCGGCGGCAGCGCCGGATCGGCCGGCAGATAGTGGGCCTGAACTTGCTCGGCCAGCCGCTCGAGCTGCAGCATGGCGGCGGGCCGGCGCACGTCCGTGCTCACGAGCGCCACCCGCTTGCTCTGGGACTCGATGAGCCAGCGCGCGAGCTTGGCGCTGGTGGTGGTCTTGCCCGCCCCCTGCAGGCCGGCGAGCAGCACGACCACGGGCGGCTGGGCGCGCAGCTTCAAGCCCTCGCCCCCCGCGCCCATGAGTGTCACCAGCTCGCGATGCAGAATCCCGATGAAAGCCTGTCCCGGCGTGAGGCTCTGGGCCACTTCGGCGCCGAGCGCGCGGGTCTTGACCGCATCGATGAAGGTCTTGACCACCGGCAGCGCCACATCGGCCTCGAGCAGCGCCATGCGCACCTCGCGCAGCGCGTCGGCGATGTTCTGCTCGGTGATCCGTCCGCGGCCGCGAAGGACCTCGACGGTACGGGACAAGCGTGATGTAAGAGTATCGAACATGTGACGAATCCGCTTCGGGCGGCCATTATAGGCTGGGAACCTGCCGGGCATTCGACCGCCGTGACGAGCGTGGCCCACAGCGAGCAGATCGCAGCGATCGTTTCCGGCGCGCAGCCGGGCTGCCCCGCGCAGGCGATCGCGTGCGGCTGGCGCTGTGGGCGGACCACAGCCGGCACAGCGTGCTTCCCGGGGCAGGCTTCCAGGAGGGCTTCCGTTTGATCGCTACAACCGTTCCGCTGCTGCTGCTGATCCTGCTGTGGCTGGTGATGCTCATCGCCTTCTCCTCCGGTACCGAGGTGGCGATGCTGTCGGTGAACCGCTACCGGATCCGCCACCGCGCCCAATCCGGCCAGAGCCGCGCCCAGCTGCTCGAGCGGCTGCTGCGCAAGCCCGAGGACTGGCTCGGCGCGAATCTCGTCATCGTCGCGGCCGCCAACGTATTCGCCTCGGCTGTCGCGACACTGCTCGCCCAACGGACCGGCTATCGCTACGCGGTGCCGGTCACCGGCGTGCTGCTGACTCTGGTGGTCGTCGTGTTCGGCGAGCTGACCCCGAAGATTTATGCCGCGGCGCACCCGGAGAGCTCGGCACTGCGCGCCGCGCGCATCTACCGGGCGCTGGTGTTCCTCGCCCGCCCGTTCCTGTCGGTCACCAGCGCCATCTCCTACGGGCTGCTGCGCATCATCGGGGTCGTCAAGACCGCCCCGGCGGGCCAGAGTCTGAGCACCGAGGAGCTGCGGACCGCGGTGGCCGAGGCCGGCCCGATGATTCCGGCGCGGCACCGGCAGATGCTGCTCTCAATCCTGGATCTCGGCCACGTGACCGTCAACGACATCATGATCCCGCGCCAGGAGATCGCCGGCATCGACCTGGCGCAGAGTTGGGACGATGTGCTCGAACAACTGGCGCGCACGCCGCACACACGCCTGCCGGTCTACGACGGGCAGCTCGACAACCTGGTCGGGGTGCTGCACATGAAGCGCATCGCGCACGAGCTGGTGCGCGAAACCCTCACCCGGGAGCGGCTGGTAGAGATGGCGCACACCCGCGAGCCGTATTTCATTCCCGAGCAAACCCCGCTCAACGTGCAGCTCGCGCACTTTCAGCGCAACCGCCGGCGGCTCGCCTTCGTGGTCGACGAATACGGCGACATCGAGGGACTGGTCACGCTCGAGGACATCCTGGAGGAGATCGTCGGGGAGTTCACCACCGACCCGGCGACCATCTCCCATCGCGACATCCACATCGAGCAGCCCGGGGTGTTCATCATCAACGGCAGCGCCACGCTGCGCGCGGTGAATCGCGCCCTGCAATGGCAACTGCCCACCGACGGACCCAAGACACTCAATGGGCTGCTGCTGGAGCGCCTCGAGACCATTCCGGCCCCGGGCACGACTCTGAAAGTCGGGCCTTACCTGTTCGAGGTGCTGCAGATCGCCGACAACGCGATCAAGACCGTGCGGGTGCGCGCGCCGCTGGCACAGCCCGCGGCGACGAACTGAAGGCGGCCTCGATCGCTTCGTCCACCCGCGCCACCGGCACCACGCGCAGCCCGTCGATCGGCTTGCGGGGCGCGTTGTCGCGCGGCACGAGCGCCGTCTGAAAGCCCTGCTTGCGCGCTTCCTGCAGCCGCTCTTCACCGTAGGCCACCGGGCGCACCTCGCCGGTGAGGCCGATCTCCCCGAAAGCCACCAGCGCGCCCGGCACGATGCGCTCCCCGAGGCTCGAGGCGAGCGCAATCAGCACCGGTAGGTCCCAGGCCGTCTCCTCGATGCGCATGCCGCCGACCGCGTTGACGAAGACGTCGTGCTCCTGGAGCGACACGCCGGCATGACGATTCATCACGGCGAGCAGCATCGCCAGGCGGTTCGCATCCAGTCCCTGCGCGATGCGCCGCGGCGCCCCGAACCGCATGCGATCGACCAGCGCCTGCAACTCGATCAGCAGCGGCCGTCCACCCTCGCGCATCACCGTGACGATGCTGCCGGCGGCCGGCTCGGGCGCCCGGGCGAGAAAGATCGCCGACGGATTGCGCACCTCGCGCAGCCCCGTCTCGGTCATGGCGAAGAACCCGAGCTCGTTGACCGCCCCGAAACGGTTCTTGGTGGCGCGCACGATACGGTAGCGGCTCGAGATCTCGCTCTCGAAGTAGAGCACGGTGTCGACCAGGTGCTCGAGCACGCGCGGCCCGGCGATCGGGCCGTCCTTGGTGACGTGCCCGATCAGGAACACGGCCGTGGCGCGGCGCTTGGCGAAGCGCACGAGCTCCGCGGCGCACTCTTTCAGCTGCGAGACCGCGCCGGCGGCCGCGTCGAGCCGCTCCGACTGCACCGTCTGGATGGAATCGACGATCAGCAGCGCCGCGCCGCGCTCGGCCGCCCGCTCGAGCACGGTCCCCAGCTCGGTCTCGGCCACGATCTCGAGCGCGGCCGCCGGCAGCGCCAGCCGCTGCGCGCGCAGCGCGATCTGCGCGACTGACTCCTCGCCGCTGGCATACAGGACGGGCGCGCCGGCGGCGACCTGCGCGGCCACCTGCAGCAGCAACGTCGACTTGCCGATGCCCGGATCGCCCCCGAGCAGCGTCACCGATCCGGGCACCACCCCCCCACCCAACACCCGATCGAGCTCGGCAAGCCCGCTCGAAAGCCGGCGCAGATCCCCCGCGGCCGCCGGCAGCGACACCGGCACGGCCGCCGCCGAGCGTCGCTGCGGCGCTCGGGATGCGCGCACCGGCTCGAGCACGTTCCACTCGCCACACACCGGGCAGCTGCCCTGCCATTTAAGGCTCTGCCCACCGCAGGCGCTGCAAACATAGAGGGTGCTGGTACGTGACATGGATACACTCGCTGCCGCAGTCGGGTGCTAGGATGCGCCGTTACCGTCGGGGGGGCGGGCAGGCTCGATGCGCGCGAGCCACTCCTTGCCTGCAACCGGGAATTCGTTATCGATGAGCGGCTCGAGAGGTACACGAGAAGCCCGATCGCCCTCGCCAGCGCAGGCGCTCCCGGGCCTGCGGCGCTGGAAATTTCCCATGTACAAATATACAGGCGCCGAAGCGAAAGTCAATTCATCAAAGTGACGGTTGGTGCGCAACCTGCGGACCGAAGCGGCCGCAGCGGAGAATCTGTGACTCTGCACTCGGACTGAAGCGCAGGCAATGCTAGCTTATGCCCGCCCGGATCGGGGATCGGTTGACTATGCTCGTCGAAAAAATCAATGCGCTACGAGGCGTCTGAGGGCGCCGCATGGGACTGAAGAACAAGCTGCGCGTCGTCGGGCTGACCGACACCGGCAAGGTCCGCGAGCACAACGAGGACACCATTGCCGGCGATGCCGACAGCGGTCTGCTGGTGCTGGCCGACGGCATGGGCGGCTACAAGGCCGGCGAAGTGGCCAGTGGACTGGCGGTGAAGACCATCGTCAGCATGGTGCACGAGCACATGCAGCGCGAGAATCTCAGCGCCGGCGACGCCGAGACCGGGCTGGCGCGCACCAGCATCATCCTGCGCGACGCGATCCAGCGGGCCAACAAGATCATCTACCAGACTGCGCACACTCAGTCGCAGTGCGAAGGCATGGGAACGACGGTGGTCGCGGCGCTGTTCTTCGACAACAGGGTCACCATCGCGCACGTCGGCGACTCGCGCCTGTATCGCGTGCAGGACGGGAAGTTCGAGCGCATCACCATGGACCACTCGCTCCTGCAGGAGCTGGTCGACCGGGGACTGTACTCCGCGCAAGAGGCCCAGCGGGCGGCAAACAAGAACTATGTCACCCGCGCGCTCGGGGTCGAGCCGAACGTCGAGGTGGAGATCCGGGAGATCCCGGTCCAGAAAGGCGAGCTCTACATGCTGTGCTCGGATGGCCTGTCCGACATGGTCGAAGACGAGGACATCCATTTAACGATAAGCACGTTTAGTGCTAGTCTTGCCAATGTCGCCAGACAATTGATTCAGTTGGCCAACGATAACGGCGGCCGGGACAACATCTCGGTGCTGATGGCGCAGGTCGTGGACGCGTTCCCGGCGCGTACCGGCATCCTCAAGAAGATCCGCAAATGGTTCAGCTGACGGCGGGGGACGGGAGAAACGTATGGCAAGGTTGATCTTGAGCCTCGATGGCCAGGTAATGGCCGAGTACAACATGAACAAGGAGCGTTACACGGTCGGCCGGCTTCCCGACAACGACATCCGCATCGATAACGCGGCGGTCAGCGGCCATCATTCGCTGGTGATCAATATCCTCAACGACTCGTTTCTCGAGGACCTCAACAGCACCAACGGCACCTACGTCAACGGCAAGCTGATCAAGAAGCACGCGCTGCAGCACGGCGACGTGATCACCGTCGGGCATCATCAGCTGCGCTTCATGGAAGACGACGAGCAGCAGGACGAGTTCGAGAAGACCATGGTGATCCAACCCTCGGCGCGGCCCATGCAGGCGCTGCGGGCGGCCGCCGAGGCGGCCGAAGCGGCCGCCTCGGCCAACCATCCCGGGGCACCCAACGGCGCCGGCGCGCCGGCGAGCGCCTCGGCGAGCGCCCCCGCCAAGCCCGCGCCCGCCCCGACGCCACGACCGGCGAAGCTGCAGGTGCTCTCCGGAGCTTTCGCCGGCCGCGAGCTGGAACTGACCAAGACACTCACCACCCTGGGGCGACCCGGGGTACAGGTGGCGGCCATCACCCGCCGGGCCAACGGCTACTACATCGTGCACGTCGACGCCGACAAGCCGGATCATTTCCCGGTGGTCAACGGCGCGGCGATCGGTGCCCAGCCGACTCTGCTGCGCGACAACGACGTCATCCAGCTCGCGGGGGTGAAGATGGGGTTCTTCCTGACGGGCTGACGGCGCGCGCCCTCGGGGGGCCGCCGCGCTGCGCCCGCCGGAGCTCAGCGCAGCTCCAACGGCACCCGCTGACTGACGGCGCACAGCAGCTCGTAGGGAATCGTGCCGGCGGCGCGCGCGAGCGTCTCGACCGCCGGATCCTCGCCCCACAGCACCACCGGCGTGCCCACGGCCACCGCCGCGTGCTCCGCTGCGCTCACGTCCACCGCGATCATGTCCATCGACACCCGTCCGCACAGCGGCGCGATCCGGCCCGCGATTGCCACCGGTGTGCCGCTTGGAAGATTGCGCGGCAGCCCATCGCCGTAGCCGGCCGCCACGATGGCGATGCGCGCATCACGCTGCGCCCGCCAGAGCGCGCCGTAGCCGACCGTTTCCCCGCGCGGCACCGAGCGGATCGCGATCACGGCGGTCTCCAAACTCATCACCGGCCGCAGCCCGAGATCGCGGCCGGTGCCGCGGGCGAACGGCGACACGCCGTACAGCGCCAGTCCCGGCCGCAGCCAATCGCCGCCGACCGGCACGGCACCAAAGATCCCCGCCGTGTTGGCAATGCTCACCGCACCGGTCAGGCCGCGCGTACTGGCCTGGAAGCGCGCCAGCTGCGCGCGAGTCATCTCGCCGTCGGGCTCGTCGGCGCACGCGAGGTGTGTCATCAGCCGGATCGCCGGCGGGGCGGGCCGCAGCGCGCCCAGCCGCTGATGGGCCTGACGGACCGCCTCGGGACGAAAGCCCAGGCGGTTCATCCCCGTATCGATCTTGATCCACAGCGCCGGCGGCTCGAGCGGCGCGGCAGCCGCGAGCAGCTCGACCTGCAGCGCGTCGTGCACCACCAGCTCGAAGTCGTAACGGCGCGCCTCGCGCAGTTGCTCGTCCGTGAATATCCCCTCGAGCAGTACGATCGGCGCACTGATGCCCCGCTCGCGCAGGCGCACCCCCTCCTCCAGGCGCGCCACGGCGAAACTGTCGGCGCCGGGCAGCGCCAGCGCGGTCTGCTCCAATCCGTGCCCATAGGCGTTGGCCTTGACCACCGCCATCACGCGCGCTCCCGGAGCGCGCGTGCGGATCACCTCGAGGTTGTGTCGCAGCGCACCGCCGTCGATGACGGCACGGATCAGCCGGCTCACCGCAATACGCCGTCGGCGTAAGCGTCCGGCGCGTAGTTGGCGAAGCGCGTGTACTGGCCCTGGAACGTCAGCAGGAAGGTGCCGATTTCGCCGTTGCGGTGCTTGACGAGGTCGATCTCCGCGATGCCCTTCTTGGTGGTGTTCCGGTCGTACACCTCCTCACGGTAGATCAGCAGGATCATGTCCGCGTCCTGCTCGAGTGATCCGCTTTCACGCAGATCCGACATGACCGGCTTCTTGTTCTCACGCTGCTCCACCGCGCGGTTCAGCTGTGACAGCGCGATCACCGGAATGGCGAGCTCCTTGGCGAGCGCCTTGAGGCCGCGGGAAATCTCGGCGATCTCGGTGGCGCGATTCTCCTTCGTGCCCGGCACCTGCATCAGCTGCAGGTAGTCCACCACGATCAGATCCAGTCCGTGCTCGCGCTTTACGCGGCGCGCGCGGGCGCGCAGCTCCGTCGGCGTCAGTGCCGCGGTCTCATCGATGAAAATCTTCGCGTCCGACAGCTGATTCGTCGCGCTGGTGATGCGCACCCAGTCGTCGTCGGAGATGCGGCCGCTGCGCAGGCTCCCGAGCGGCACGCCGCCGATCGAAGAGAGCATGCGGGTGATGACCTGCTCGGAGGGCATCTCCATGCTGAAAATCGCCACCGACGCCTGGGTACCACGGTGGACCGCGGCGTACTCGGCCATGTTGACCGCGAGTGTCGTCTTGCCCATCGACGGCCGGCCCGCGACGATCAGCAGATCCCCCGGGCGCAGCCCGCCGGTGATCTTGTCGAAATCGCCGAATCCGGTCGGCAATCCGCGCAGCTTATCGGGGTTGCTGTGCCACTCGTCGATCTGATCGATGACCGCGGGCAACAGGCTCTTGACCGACTGCGCGCCTTGGCGGCCGCGGGCGCCGGCCTCGGCGATCTGGAAGACGCGCTGCTCGGCGAGGTCAACCAGCTCGCGCGCCGTCTGGCCGTCGTTGTTGAACACCGACGAGGCTATCTCGGTGCCGGCCCGGATCAGCTCGCGCAGCAAGGAGCGCTCGCGGACGATTTGCGCGTAGGCGCGCACATTGGCGGCCGTCGGCGTATCGCGAGCCAGTGTGCTGAGGTACGCAAGCCCGCCGGCCGCCTCGAGCTTGCCGAGCCGCTCGAGGTGCTGGCTGACCGTGACCGCGTCGCAGGGCTGGGCATTGCCGGCCAGCGCGGCAATGGCCGCAAAGATCAGACGGTGGTCGGGCCGGTAGAAGTCCGCCTCGCCCACCGCATCGGCCACCTGGTCCCAGGCGCTGGTATCGAGCAGCAGCCCGCCGAGCACCGCCTGCTCGGCTTCGATCGCATGGGGCGGCGTCGGGGCATCACCGGGCGTCGACCCGCTCCCGGCGCGCGCTTTGGGGATGGCGGCCACCGCGTGCCCGATCCGCCCGGGGCTACTCTTCTGCGACGATCGCGACGATCAGCGGAACGTCGATGTCGGCATGCAGGTGCAGCATGACGTTGTGCTCCCCGGTGACACGCAGGGAGCCGTTCGACAGGCGCACTTCGCTGCGCTCGACCTTGAAGCCTTGGGCCGCGCACGCCTCGGCGATGTCGCTGGTGCCGATCGAGCCGAACAGCTTGCCCTCGGCGCCCGCCTTGGCGCTGATCACCAGCTTGAAATCCTTCAGGGCCGCGGCCCGCTCCTCGGCGGAGGCGAGGTGCTCGCGCGCAGCCCGCTCGATCTCGGCGCGGCGCGCCTCGAAGCGCGCAATGTTCTCGGGCGTTGCCAGCGTCGCCTTGCCCTGGGGCAGCAGGCAGTTGCGCCCGAAGCCCGAGCGCACCGTGACCCGGTCGCCGATGTTGCCCACATTGGCCACTTTCTGCAGGAGTATGACGTCCATGGGTGCGCCTCAGTGCTGGTCCGTGTACGGCAGCAGCGCCAGGAAGCGCGCCCGCTTGATGGCGAGGGCGAGCTGGCGCTGGAAGTACGATTTGGTGCCCGTGATGCGGCTGGGGACGATCTTGCCCGTCTCGGAGATGTAGCCCTTGAGCGTGCCGAGATCCTTGTAATCGATGTGCGTCACGCCGTCGGCCGTGAAACGGCAGAATCTCTTGCGGCGGGAAAAGCGGCCGCCGCCGCCGCCCGTGGGTGCTCTACTGTTCATGAGTTCGGTATCCGTGGTGCAGTGAGGAGGTACGCGGCGCGCTCAAACCTGTTCGACATCTGGCTCGGTCGCCAGAGGATTCGAGTCGCGCAACTGCTCGCGGCGGCCCTTGCCGCTCTCGGCCTCGTCCTCCGGATCCCTGGCCATCGGCGAGGGCTCGGTGACGGCCGCGGTCGTGGCGACGACCAGGTGGCGAAGCACCGCGTCGCTGAAGCGGAACGCTCCGGTGAGCTCCGCGAGGGTCTTCTGCTCGCACTCGATGTTCATCAGCACGTAATGCGCTTTATGAACCTTGCCGATCGGATACGCGAGCTGGCGCCGCCCCCAATCCTCCAGGCGGTGCATCTGTCCGCCGCCGGCGCTGATCATGCCCTTGTAACGCTCGATCATTGCGGGCACCTGCTCGCTCTGATCGGGATGAACCAGAATGATGATCTCGTAGTGCCTCATGTATCCTCCTTACGGATTGGTGAGCCGCCCACGCGAGGCTTGCGGGTGCGGCAAGGAGCGATCCACGCCCAAGGGCGCGACCCCCGAAGGGGCGGGGGAGAATACTGGAAGGCCGGAGCCGCTGCAATGTCGCCCCGGCGGGCGGTGCGATTCACGGCCGCCGCTGGCGCAAGGCCTCATAGAGCAGCATGCCGGCGGCCACTGAGACGTTCAAGCTCTCGACCGAGCCGAGCTGGGGCAATCGCACCAGGAAGTCACAATTCTGGCGCGTGAGCTGCCGAAGGCCCGCGCCCTCCGCCCCGAGCACCAGCACCCGCGGGCCGCGCAGATCCACCGCGTCGGCGCGCATCGAGGCCGCCCCATCCGCACCGATCACCCACAGCCCGGCCTGCTTGAGCAGTTGCAGCGTGCGTGACAGGTTGGTGACCACCGCCACCGGGGTGGTCTCGGCCGCTCCGGCGGCCACCTTGCGCGCCACCGCCGTGAGATGCGCCGCGCGATCACGCGGCACGAGGACCGCCAGCGCACCGCAGGCGTCGGCGGTGCGCAGGCAGGCGCCGAGGTTGTGCGGGTCCTGGACGCCATCGAGTGCCAGCAACAGCGGCGCGGCAGCCGTCTGCAGCGCCGTGAGCAGCTGCTCCTCGCCCCACGGCGGCAGCGGATCGATTTCGGCCAACACGCCCTGATGCGCCACAGCGCCGATCCGCTGGCGCAGCGCCTGCGCCTCGATCCGGCGCACGGGCCGGCCGGCGGCGCGGGCGAGCTGCTCGATCTGCTGGACACGAACGTCGTCGCGCCGCTCGGCGAGGTACACCACGCCGACCCGCTCCGGATGACGCTCGAGCAGGGCGCGGACCGCGTGCAGGCCGTACAGATCGGCGCGACCACCACCGGCGTGCGGCGGCGCGGCTCTACGGTTCTTCGGCAATTTCCAGATCCACCAGGCCTTCTATGGGATTGACCGCCGTGACGATGACGCGCAACTGCGCCCCCGTGGCGAATCGCCGCCCGGTCCGCCGTCCGCGCCAGGCATGCCCCTTGTCCTCCAGTACGTACTCGTCGTCGCGCAGGCTCGTCAGGTGCAGCAATCCATCGACCGCGACGTCGAGCAGCTGTACGAAGCAACCGAACTCCACCACCGTGGTGATCAGTCCGCGAAAGACCTGGCCGATGCGCTCGCGCAGATACGTGCATTTGAGGAACGTCGCGACGTAGCGGTCGGCCTCGTCGGCACGCTTCTCGAGCCTCGATGTGTTCTCGCCCAACGCCGCGAGCGCCCCGGTCTCGTAGCGCACCGCCGCGCCACCGGTCGCACCGAGCTGCGCCTTGAGTGTGCGATGCACGACCAGATCCGGATAGCGGCGGATCGGCGAGGTGAAGTGCGCATACTGGGTGAGTGCCAGGCCGAAGTGCCCGATATTCACCGGCTGATACACCGCCTGCGGCATGGCGCGCACGATCAGCGACTCGATGAACGGCCGCTCGGGCGCATGTCCGAGCCGGCGTGCGATCGCCTGCAGGTCGCGGGTGGTGATGCGTTCGGGCAGGTGCGCATCGATCTGCAGCGCCGCCAGCGTCGAGATCAACCGCTCCAGCTTCTCCGCCTCCGGCTCGCCGTGGACACGATACAGCGTCGGCGTGTGGGATTTTTCCAGCGCTTGCGCGGCCGCGACGTTGGCCATGACCATGCATTCCTCGACCAGCCGGTGCGCATCGTTGCGCATGCGCAGCTCCACCGCCCGGACCCGCTCGGCCGGATCGATGACGAGCCGCGCCTCGGGCGCATCGAAGTCGAGCGCACCGCGCCGGCTGCGCGCCTTGTGCAGCGCGCGATACACCTCGACCAGCACCTGCAGCGGCGCCAGCAGCGAGCCCAGCGCCTCCTGTGCGGCCGGCTGACCCGCGAACAATGCGTCGTACGCCTGCGTATACGTCAGGCGAGCCGCCGAGCGCATCACCGCCGGATAGAACCGCGCACTCTTGAGCCCACCGCCGGCACTGACGAGCATGTCGGCCACGAGGCACAGCCGATCCACCCGCGGTGCGAGCGAGCACAGGTGATCCGACAGGGCGGTCGGCAGCATCGGGATCACGCGCGTTGGGAAATACACCGACGTGCCGCGCTCGCGGGCTTCCACATCGAGCGCGGTGTCGGGGCGGACGTAATGGCTGACATCGGCAATCGCAACGATCAGCCGGAAACCCTCCGGATGACGCGCGGCGTAGACCGCATCATCGAAGTCGCGCGCATCCTCACCGTCGATCGTCACCAGCGGCAGGCCGCGCAGATCCTCTCGGCGCGCGGCCTCGCGCTCATCGACCACATCACCCCAGGCCTGCGCCTCGCGCAGCGCCGCGACCGGAAACTCGTGCGGCAATCCAAAACGCGCCAGCGCGCTCTCCGTCGCCAGCTCCACCGGGCGGTCCGGATCCAGCCGGCGCTCGATGCTCGCCTGGGCAAACTCACCGCCGGATCCGCGGCGGGTGATGCGCGCGATCACCCATTCCCCGTCGCGGGCTCCGCCGAGCGCCTCGGGCGCCACGGCGCAGCGCAGGTGAACCCGCCGGTCCGCCGCCGTGACCCAGGCGTTGCGGCCCGCAATCTCGACCGTCCCGAGGAAGGCGTTAACCGCATGCTCGAGCACCTGCTCGACGGCACCCAGCCAACGCCCTTCGGCATCGCGCCCGAGGCGCACGCTCAGCCGATCGCCGTGCATGACCCCGCGCAGCTGTGCCGGGGGCAGGAAGATGCTCTCCTTGCTCCCCTCGACCCGCACGAACCCGTAACCCGCCCGATGCGCGCTCACCTGCCCCTGGACGAGGTCGCCGGAATGGAGGGTGGACCGCTCGCCCCCGGGCGCTCGCTCGCGCGAGTCTGTCTTTGCGCGCCGCTGCTGGCCGCCGGACGCCGCATGCTTCGTGCCCGAGGCGCGCCGCTGCGACGGCGCAGCGTTGCGCGCCGCGCCCTGGCGCGGCTCCTGAGTCCCGCCACTGCCGCTGCCGCCACTGCCGCCACTGCCGCTGCCGCCACCGCCGCCGCGGCGCCCGTATTTACCTCGTCGCGTCTTACCTTTCAATTGACAGGCCCCAACTCGGTGCGTAGATTTCGCCGCCTCGCCCTCCGGGCCCGGGTGGCGGAATTGGTAGACGCACTAGTTTCAGGTACTAGCGGGTAACACCGTGGAGGTTCGAGTCCTCTCCCGGGCACCATAGCTCCCGTCTCAGGGAGTCTCATCCCGTAACATCTCGTATCAAGCATTCTTGTAATCCATTGTTTTTTGGGGGTTTTCTCGTATCCGGCTGCCCAGGGCGTATCAGCCCGTCGCATCCCAGCCCCGTTTGAAAGCGGGCAAATTTAAGTTCTTAAGTTCTGGTGCATTAACCGGCAAGTCTATATCTCCCGCAAGCGGGTCTGAGCCGATCGCAAGTATCTCACCTCAGCCTTGCCGTCCGCCCGCCCCCGACTTCAAGCGGACACGGTGAACTGCCGCCATACGGATGTCGGCCAAGACCGGCCTTCGGCGGTCACGTCGTTGGCGGTGGTGGATCGCGGCGCCGAACGCGTAGCAATCCTGGAGAGATGACCGTAAAGGCACCGAGCAATTCCGAACTATGTTGCTTGATAGCCTGCAATACGATGTTCGCTTTTTTGGTCGTCGGCATACCAGGCAGTCGGATCAGAACGACGCCGGCATGCACCTGTCGTTGACGGAACACAAGCTCGCCAAAATCCTTGTCGCAGGTGAGCAGAAGCCTGTGGACATCATTGGCAGCCGCCAGCACCTCGTGTCATATGTATCCGTCGATCCGGCCCCGACCTCAGCAAAATAATTTACGCTGAATCCGCCGGCGCGCAGCGCATCGACAATTGCTCTGTCTACGCCCTCGTCTGCGACGAGGTTCATGCGGCCGAGAGCGGATAGATAACGTCCGCCCGCAGAGCCTGGGCGCCAAAATCAATGGCCGCCAAGATTGCCTGGCGCGTCAGCCGCGGATGAGCCTCCAGAATCTGCTCACTCGTCTCACCAGCCGCGAGTTTCTCGAGTATCGATTCCACGGTAATTCTCGTCCCCTTGACGACCGGCTTGCCCATCATCACCGCGGGATTGCTTTCGATTATTGGGCTCATCGTGTCATACCCCTGCTTCCTGATTCGCGGCACCGCGACTCTAGATGCTAGCAACGCAATGATTATACGCTGACGCCTCGCGCCCCCCCTCCCCCGGCAAGCGAGCCGCTGGGTAAATCCATGGGTAACTGAATGGACAGAACCGTCCCAGCCATCGTTCATAAAGGCTTTTCACGCCAGGCTCGATACCTCTCCCGGGCGCTACAATATCTTTATTTTTCAATAAATTATTTCCTAATTACAATTGACCTTCGAGATGCCTCGCGGCGCCATCGGAGCCGTGGCCGCGGCCGAATCATTGCTCTTATTGTTCATCGGGGCGCACCGCTATCGTAGCAGGGCCTGATCGGGACGGTGAGGCGGAAATTCCAATCGGCGGCATCGGCCTTTATTCCGCCATCGTCGAAGCAAACATGGACGTGAGCGACCCCGCCGGCTTTGAGCCACTGCGCAGCGTCCGCGCGCGCCAGTCATTGCGGCGCTGCGCGCGCAGTGAAGCGGGGCGTGCGGGGGCAGGTGTTGTTTTGTCCTGCCCGTTGCGGCGGATCGCGGAGCTGTGTATAATTACAGTATTGGCGAGTCCCCCACCCTCGAGCGTGCCTACCGGCTGCGGGCGTATC
>DAHXNE010000007.1 GCA_027366635.1 Gammaproteobacteria bacterium
GGGCCAGCACGTCGCCCAGGTCGGCGGCCACGTCGCGTTCAGCGTGCCCGAGCGCCACGGCATAGCGCAGGACGCGCCCGATCTGCGCCAACACGCGGCGCGCGAATTCGTGATGGCCTTCGGCCTCTACGGCGAGCACGATAGGCCGGATATCCGCCGGGGTCAGGATGCGGGCGGGAATGTCCCCGAGCTTGGGTGTCCAGAGCGCCATCAGATGCCGCTCTCGTTTTTCGGTCCCCGGCGCCCAGGCTTGCTTGTCCGCCCAAGCGGCGGCCAGTGCCCCCATTGTCTCGCCGGCCATGCCCCCACGCGCGGCTCGATGCCCCCTTGCCGGGTCTTTGCCCTCGCGCAGCACGGCGCGTGCCTCGGCAGCCTTGTCGCGGGCAGCTTCCACGGTGATATCGGGCCAGGGACCGAACGAGAGCCGATTCTCCTTGCCCCCAAAGCGGTACTTGAGCCGCCACAGCTTGCCACCTGCCGGAGTGACTTCGATATACAGCCCCTCGCCGTCAGCGGCCTTGTAGGGCTTTTCGCGCGGTTTCAGGGCTTTAATCGCCCGGTCGGTCAGCTTGCGGGTCTCGCGCATGGGTCGATGCCCCCAAATAGGCGGGACGGGTGTCCCATTGCCCCCAAGCTTGCCCCCATCGGACACGCTCTCGCAAGGTCTAACTGGGTCCAGCTTTCTTCAATCTCGCTATAAGTGATTGATTTTTGTAGCTATCTGCACGGAGCGGGAGCGGGCGAGAGGGCGGATTGGTGCCGGGAATAGGATTCGAACCTACGACCCGCGCATTACGAATGCGCTGCTCTACCAACTGAGCTATCCCGGCGCCGGGCCGCGATTCTATCGAGTGCGGATCGTGGCGTCATCCCGCACAGGGACGATTCAATCAGGCTCCCGGGGTGGTGGAGCCGGCTCCGGGCCCCGGCGGCGGGGGCGGAGTGCCGGGCGCGCGTGCGTCGCTGCCCGGGCGGGCGTGGGCCACGGGCCAGTCGGCGAATGCCAGGTAGTATATGAATATCCAGCCTACCATGGGAATCAGCAGCAGCAGGCTGAGCCACGGCGAGAGCCCCACGCGCATGCAGATCTTCCAGAACGGGATGATGGCGACAGCGGCGGCAATCCAGCCGAACGCCCAAAAACCGGGGAATCCCCAGAATCCGTGCCAGCCCCAATACCCAACATGATACATCAGCACGGCCGCTCTCCCCTGGGACGCGATTCGTCGCGGCTTAGGACCCTGTTTTCCTCAGACGGATGACGAGGTCGATGCCGTCCACTTCCGTGCCCGGCGGCGGCGGTGGCAGGCGGCTGAACTCGACCTCCGGCACGGGCACATCGATCAGCGCCCCGGTCGCCACATCATGAAAGTGGTAGTGCGCATCGACGTTGGAGTCGAACCACGCGCGCGCGCCGTCCACGGACAGCTGGCGGATCAAGCCGCGGGATGCGAACAGGTTCAAAGTATTGTACACGGTGGCCTTGGAGACCCGGGCACCGCTCTGGCGCAGACTGGCCAGGATCTGCTCGGCGGACAAATGCTGCGGCTCCGCGAGCAGCACACTGGCGATGCGCATGCGCTGAGCGGTCGGGCGAATCCCACAATCGACCATGCGGCGCTGGCAGCGGGCCGCGATGTCTTGCTCTTGCAAGGATGACGCAAAGGCATCCATGGATCGAAATTATAGCCGTCGACTGGGGCCTTGGCGCGAAATTCAGGCCACGGCGGCCTTCAGGACCCGTTGCGGCTGGGCGACGCCGTAACCTTGAGCGAAATCGACCCCCAGACTGGTCAGCATCTGGATGATCTCGGCGTTCTCCGCGAATTCGGCGATGGTCTGCTTGCCCGTAAGATGGCCGATCTCGTTGATCGAGCGGACCATCTCACGATCGATGGGGTCGCGCAGGATCTCGCGCACGAAGCTGCCGTCGATCTTGAGGAAGTCCACCGGGAAGTGTTTCAGATATCCGAACGAGGATAGCCCGGTCCCGAAATCGTCCAGCGCGAACTTGCAGCCGAGCTCCTTGAGGGCTTGAATGAACCGGTTGGCCTGCGAGAAGCTGGCCACGGCGGCGGTCTCGGTGATCTCGAAGCAGATCTTCGAGCCGTCGAGCCCGCTGCGGTGGAACTGGTCGATCACAAACGGCAGGAATTTGTCATCGCCCAGGCTTTGGCCGGACAGATTGATCGAGCACAGCGCGAGCTTCTCGCGCTCGTCGGCTTCCGAGACCAGCCAGCGGAACGCGTTCTCGATTACCCAGCGATCGATGGCCGGCGTGATGCCGTAGCGCTCGGCGGCCGCGATGAAGTCGTTCGGCGTGACGATCCGGCCCGCTTCGTCCCGTAGGCGAAGCAACAGCTCGTAGTGCGCGCGTGGGTCGGCGTGCTGCAGCGGCAGGATGGCCATGCGGTACAGCTCGAAGCGACCTTCCTCGAGCGCCGTATTGATCCGGGCCGCCCACTGCATCTCGCGTCGGCGCCGCATCAACTCCATGTCGTTCTCGGCAAAGCTGTGCACGCGATTGCGGCCGGCCTCCTTGGCCGCGGCGCAGGCGCTGTCGGCGGCCGAAAGAATGGAGGCGACGTCCTCGTTGTCGGCCGTGATCGGTACCACGCCGACGCTCGCGCCGAGGCGAAATGTCCGGTCCTCCCAAGTGAAGCGGAAGTTGCGCACGCTCTCGCGCAGCATCTCGGCCGTGCGCATCGCCTCGTCGATCGAGCAGCTCTCCAGAAGAACGCCGAACTCATCGCCTCCCAGGCGCGAGAGCGTGTCGCGCCAGCGGATCTTCGACTTCAGCAGCGCGCCAACCTGTCCGAGCAGCGCATCGCCGGCGCCGTGCCCGCACGAGTCGTTGATGATCTTGAACTGGTCGATGTCCAGGTAGCACAGCGCGTACGACGATTCGCGCGCCTTGGCGCTCTTCAGGGCCCGCTCGAGGCGGCTCTCGAACTCGCGCCGGTTGACCAGGCCCGTGAGCAGATCGTGGCTGGCGTGATAGGAGAGGCGGCGATTCAATTCGCGCGCCTCGCTCACGTCGTGGAACACGAGCACGCCGCCGGTGACCTTGCCGGCGCCGTCGCGGATGGGCGCGGCCGTGCTCTCGACGTACAGCTCGTTGCCGTCGCGGCGGATCAGCAGCATGGGCCGCACCGATTTCATCGGGCGGATGCGCCGGATCGACAGGGTGAGCGGATTCTCCAGGGGCTCGCAGGTCTCCTCGTGGAAGGAGCGGAAGATCTCCTCGACCGGCCGGCCCATGGCGCTCTCGAGGCGCCAGCCGGTGAGCGCCTCGGCCACCGGGTTGATGTAGTCGACGACCGAATCGGCGTCGGACGTGATTACCCCGTCGCCGATCGACTGCAGAGTGATCTGCGCGCTTTCCTTCTCGCGGAACAGCGCTTCCTCGTAGAGTTTGCGCTCGGTGATGTCGAATTCGACGCCGACCAGGCGCAGCAGCCGTCCGTGCTCATCGACCCGGGCGGTGGCGCGACTGACTACCCAGCGCCACTCGCCGTTGCGGTGGCGCATGCGGTGGGTGCTCTCGAAGTTCGGTGTCTTGCCGTCGATGTGCTCGCGCAGCGCCGCCTGTACTCGCGGCAGGTCATCCGGATGCACCAGGCTGCTCCAGTCGGGCGAGCCGCGCAGGTCCTCGTCGCGGTAGCCGAGCATCGATTTCCAGCGCGGCGAGAAATACACCTCGTTGTTCTCGACGTCGAAGTCCCACAGGCCGTCGTTGGCGGCCGACTGCGCCAGACTGTTACGCTCCTCGAGCTTGGCCAGACGCGCCTCGATGCGCAGCCGTTCGAGGCCGGTCGCAAGACTGGTGCCAATCAGCTTCATCAGCAGCTGTTGGCTGACGTCCCAGGGACGGGGCAGCGTATTGGCGAGGCCGAGCAGGCCGGCGGGCTTGCCCTGCACGCGCATCGCCACCAGCAGCACCGAGCCGATGTGCAGCGCGGCGAAGCGCTCGGCGTCCGCGCCTTGCTCGCGCGTGGCGTGGGCCGTATCGGGGAGATTCGATAGTCGCAGGTGATCGAGCCGGCCGTTCAGCCACGGCAGGGCGTCTAGCGGCGTTTCGTGCAGCCCCTCCGGTCTGCACTGCGCGAGCGCGGTGCGCTCGAACTGCACATCCTGAATGACCGGGTGATCCGGACGGAGCGTGGCGAGGAAGGCGCAGTCGACTGCGGTGATTTCCCGCAGCAAGGCGAGGTTGCGCTGCAGGCATTCCGCGAGGTTGCTCTTGCGGACATTTTGGAATTCGACGGCGATCTGCGTGCACGTGCCGTCCATGCCAAGCTTGGACGTCCGGTCTTTCCACGTGCCGGATGCCAGGATGTCCGTGGAGGTGAAATCCGCGGATTTGTCCGGCGGTTGGCTCGACATTAACCGGTAACCTCTCAGCACGTCGCTCGCAGCCTACACCCGGATCGTGCCCGGGCGCGCGCATGGCCGCCTGGCTTGGCAGGGATTCCGGGTCCTGGGCTTTTAACGAGTTGCGCCAGATTCTCGCATACCCGGTAAGGAATACAAGCTAACGCACTGTTCAATCAAGAGTTGGCGACTTGACAGAATCTCCCTGCTGGCCGTCGGGGCTGCGAACCGGCGCACGTTTTGCCGGTGCGGTTGTGCGCCGAGCCGAGGGTCGGCCACGTTCACTCGAGGGCCCGCTGGGCCGTCTCGAACGTCTGGCGTAGCGCGTCGGCCATCTCCTTCTGCAGGGCGAGGAGCGCCTGGGGATCGAGCGCACGGGGTACGTGGTGGGGCGGACCGATGGCAATGGCCACCCGGGCGAAGGGTTTGGGGATGACGAACCGGTCCCATTTGATGCGCCAGGCCCGGGTGGCCGCATAGGCCATCGGCACGATGGGCCGGCCGGACAATTGGGCCAGCAGGATTGCGCCCGGCTTGAATTGATTGCGCGGCCCGCGCGGGCCGTCCGGAGTGATCGCCGGGGAGATGTTCTCCTTGACCAGCGCCTGGTAGTAATCACGCAGCGCGCGCGCACCGGTGTGGGTCGAGGAGCCGCGAATGGCGTGGGCACCCAGCCGGCGCACCAGCATCGCGCCGATCTCTCCGTCCACGGACGGGCTGATCAGCCAGCCGATCCTCATGCCGCGCGAGCGCTGCTCGAGCAGATACTTGCCGCAATAAAGCTGATGCTGATGCCAGTAACACGGCAGCACCGAGGGGGCCTCGGCGAGCGCGGCGCGCAGATGCTCCTCGCCCTCGACTTTCACCACCGGGGCGAGCCGCCACCAGAGGCGCACGATCGCCAGCCCCAGCGGGATCGCCAGGCGGTACAGCCGCCGCCGCAAGGGCGTCATGCGCCGGCCCACCGGCCCGCTCGTGCGGTAGAACGAATTGCCGGGGGCTGGCTCGGTCATGCGGCAGTGGCTCCGATCGTGGGAGTATCGATTGCTATAATTGAAAGCTTACATGAGCGCGCCCACCACAACCCAGGGCGGTCCGCCGGTGGCGGCCGCCGAGTTCGATATCGGCTCCACGGACGATTCCCTGGAGCGGATGATCCGGCTGTTCGCCGAGCACGGGGACATCTATCGTGTCTATGTGCCGGCGCGCAAGGCGTATACCTACGTCGTGCATCACCCCGATGACGTCAAGCGCATCCTCGTCGCTAATCACCGCAATTACACCAAGGGCGTCGGTCTCGACCGGGTGAAGATCCTGCTCGGCAACGGCATCATGACCAGCGAGGGCGAGCTCTGGCGACGCCAGCGCATGATGTTGCAGCCGCTGTTCCACCGGCGGGTCGTCGGCGGCTTCGCCGAGGCGATTGCCACAGCCACCGATGCGCTGCTCGAGCGCTGGGAGGAATTGGCGCGGCGCGGCGAGCCGGTGAACCTCACCGAGGAGATGAGCGAGCTGACTCTGCAGATCGTCCTCAAGGCGACCTTCGGGCGAGATCTTGAGCGCATGTCGGCAGAGCTCGGCGGCAATCCCTTCGAGGTGGTGACCAAGGAGCAGGCGCGCAACCTGCAATTCGCCTACAAGTTCCGCTCCCTCACCCGTCTGGTGGCCAACCTGATCGCGCGCCGGCGCACCGCCGGCGAGGAGCACTTCGACTACGTCGCGATGTTGATGAGCGCCCGCGACAAGGAGACCGGCGCGCCCATGAGCGAGCGCGAGCTCATCGACGAGATCATGACATTGGTCGTCGCCGGACATGAAACGACGGCCAGCGGCCTGAACTGGACGTGGTATCTGCTCGCCCAGCACCCGCAGGTCGAGGCGAAACTGCACGCCGAGATCGATTCGGCCCCGCCGGCCCTCGAGCGTGCCCCGAGCCTGGCGCAGCTCGAGCAACTGCCCTACCTGCGTCAAGTGATCGACGAAGCGCTGCGGCTGTATCCGCCGGGCTGGGTCCTCTCACGCCGCACGATCGGGCCGGACGTGCTCTCCGGCTACGCCATCCCGGCCGGCACCAACGTGCTGCTGCCGCTGTACCTGCTGCACCGTCATCCGCGCTACTGGTCCGAGCCCGATCAGTTCCGGCCCGAGCGCTTCGCGCCGGAGCACGAGGCCGAGCGGCCGCGCTTCGCCTACATGCCGTTCGCAGCCGGCCCCCGGCACTGCATCGGGGAGACCTTCGCGCTCTACGAGATGCTGATGCACGTGCAGCGCGTGGCGCGGCGCCTGCGCCTGGTGCACGTGCCCGGTCCGCCGCTCGAGCTCGAGGCCCTGATCAACCTGCGCACCCGTCACCCCGTAATCATGAGACTGGAACGTCGCTGATGCCCAATGTCACGACCCTGACCGAGCTGATCGAAGCCAACCGCGCTTTCCGCGGCGGGATCACCTACCTCGAGGGCGAGCAGAATGTCCGCGCCGTATCGTTCGAGGAACTCCACGAGCGCGCGCTCGGTATTCTCTATCACCTGCAGCGCCTCGGCGTACGCCGCGGCGACAAGCTGATCCTGTTTCTCGGGAGCAACGAGCAGTTCATCGACGCGTTCTGGGCGGCCGTCGTGGGCGGGATCATCCCGGTGCCCGTGGCGCCCGGGATCAGCGACGAGCACCGGCAGAAGCTGCTGCGCATCGCGCGCCAGCTGGGCGAGCCCTTCATCTACACGGAACGGCGCTTGCTCGATCGCATTGCCGGCTTCGCCGCCGAGACCGGTCAGGGCGAGACGGCCGAGCGGCTACGCGCTCGCGCCTTCTTCGTCGACGATCTCGCCGATGTTGCCCACGCCGGCAAGGTCCATGCGGCGCGTCCGGAGGATGTGGCCTTGATCCAGTTCTCTTCCGGCTCGACCAGCGAGCCGAAGGGCGTGGTTCTGACCCACGCCAACATACTGGCCAACGCCCGCGGCGCGACCGAGATCTGCGGCTTCAACGAGCACGACGTGAGCCTGTCGTGGATGCCGCTTACCCACGACATGGGCCTGATCGGCTTTCACCTCATAATGTTTCTCAACCGGGTGCGCGCGCATCTGCTGCCCACGGAGCTGTTCATCCGCCGTCCGCTGCTGTGGTTGGAACTCGCCAGCCGCGTCCGCGCCACGATCCTCAGCTCGCCGAACTTCGGCTACAAGCACTACCTGAAAGTGCTGGGCGAGCGTGCCGTTGACGGGCTCGATCTGTCGAGCGTGCGGCTGATCTTCAACGGCGCGGAGCCGATTTCCGTCGAGCTGTGTAATCAGTTCCTGGACCGAATGGCGCCGGCCCGACTGAGCCGCACCGCGATGTACCCGGTCTACGGCCTGGCCGAGGCGGCGCTGGCGGTGAGTTTTCCGCCGCCCGGGGCGCCGATGCGCACCCTCGTGGCCGACCGTCACCGCCTGGCCGTCGGCGAGCCGATTCGGCGGCTCGAGGCCGGCGCGCGTGACGGGATCGAGCTGGTCTCGGAAGGCAAGAGCATTCCCTATTGCAGCGTACGCATCGCCGACGACATGGACCAGCCGCTGCCGGAGGAGCACGTGGGCCATCTGCAGATGCGCGGAGCGAATGTCACGCAGGGCTATTATGAGAATCCCGCGGCGAACGCCGAGGCGTTCACCACCGATGGGTGGCTGCGCACCGGCGATCTGGCCGTCGTGCATCAGGGCGATCTGTACGTCACCGGCCGCGCCAAGGAGATCATTTTCGTCAATGGGCAGAACTACTACCCGCAGGACCTGGAGTCGATCGTCCAGCGGATCGAGGGCCTGGAGCTCGGCAAGGTGGTGGCCGCGGGCGTGCGACCCAGCGGCGAGGACGTCGAGCAACTGGTGCTGTTCGTGCTGCATCGCGCCGAGCTCGAGGCGTTCGTGCCGCTCGCCACAGCCGCGGCGCGCCTGCTCAATGAGCGCACCGGCCTCGAGGTCGCCGCGGTGGTGCCCGTCAAACGCATCCCCAAGACCACCAGCGGGAAGATCCAGCGGCACTTGCTCGAGGACAGCTACGCCAACGGCGAGTTCACCGCCGAGCTGACCCGGCTTGCCGCATTGCGCGCCGCGCACGGGGCGACACCGGTTGGCGCACGGACCGCGATCGAGGCGAAGCTGCAGGCGATCTGCGACGCGGCCCTCGGCGGCAAGCGCCTCGATGTCAACGACAACCTGTTCGAACTCGGCGCCAGCTCGTTGAAGCTGATCGAGATCCACGAGCGCATCGATCGCGATTATCCCGGCAAGGTCGACCTGACAGAGTTGTTCGACTATCCAACCATCGCCGAGCTGGCCCGTCACATCGAGGGCAAGCTCGCCGGGTGAGCGCGCCGCTCACAGCGCCAGGCGCAGCGACAGATCGACGGCCCGGACGTGCTTGGTCAGCGCGCCAACCGACACGAAGTCGACGCCCGTGGCGGCAATGGCGCGCACGCTCTCCAGGGTGACGCTGCCGGAAGCCTCCAACCGGGCAAGCCGGCCGCGTGCGCGGTTGCGGGCCACCGCGGCGCTCATGTCCGGCAGGGAAAAGTCATCGAGGAGCACGAGGTCGGCGCCGGCGTCGAGGGCTTGCTCGAACTCGGCGAGGGACTCGACTTCCACCTCGACTCGCGTTCCGGTCGCGAGCGCCCGGGCCGCCTCGACCGCGGACGCAATGGAGCCGGCGGCGAGAATGTGGTTTTCCTTGATCAGGACCATGTCGTGCAGGCCCATGCGGTGGTTGACGGCCCCGCCGCAGCGCACCGCGTATTTCTGGGCGCTGCGCAGTCCGGGCAGCGTCTTGCGGGTATCGAGCACGGCGCAGCCGGTGCCGGCCACGGCCGCGACGAACCGGCTGGCGGCGGTGGCCGTGGCCGAGAGCAGCTGCAGAAAGTTCAGGGCGGTACGCTCGGCGGTGAGGACGGCGCGGGCCGGACCCTCGATGTCGCAGAGAATCTGACCGGCGACCAGGTGCGTCCCGTCGTCGGCCCGCCAGTCGAGTCGGACCTGCCGGTCCAGCTGCTGGAAGGACGCTTCGGCCCAGGGGCGCCCGCACAGGACGGCCGCTTCCCGGGTGACGATCTGGCCGTGGACACGCTGCCGTGGCGGCACCAGCGCGGCGGTGAGATCACCCGAGCCGATATCCTCGCGCAACGCCGCGGCGACCTGTTCCGGCAGCTCCGCCGGGGGAACTGAGACGGTGGCGGTGAGGGTTCGATCGCGCATCGGGGCAGGCTACCATGAGTGGGATTGAACCTGATCGAACTGGCCTCATAATGGGGGTGGATGTCACAGGTTCTCGCGCCGGCGCCCCGTCCCCCTTCTCCCTGCGTCAAGGTCTGCTCGCTCGATCAGCGAGGGTACTGTGCGGGCTGCCTGCGGACGCTGGCGGAGATCGCCGGCTGGAGCGCAATGAGCGCAGCCGAGCAATGGCAATTGGTTGCCGTCCTAGGACGGCGCAGACGATCCCTGACGAGGTGATAGCGATGGACGTTGTCGAGAGAATCAAGAGTGAGATCGGCGCGCAGCCGGTGGTGCTGTTCATGAAGGGTACGCCGGACTTTCCGCAGTGCGGCTTCTCGGCGCGCACGGTGGCGGTGCTGCGCG
>DAHXNE010000014.1 GCA_027366635.1 Gammaproteobacteria bacterium
CGATGTCACTCATGCCCATGATGCGGTTGATGCTGCCCTTGCGCAGTTCATCTGCCAACGCGAGGACGGCCTCGGTGACGGTGCGGAGTTGCTGGTTTTGGCCGTCCATCCGGTTCAGTTCCCGCGTCTGGTCTGCTGAGGGTCTTGCAGTTCGCCAGCGGCTGATCTGCCGTGCGTAGATGTCCACGAATTCCAGTTGCTCGGTGTGAACCTGCTTGCTCCGGTCGATGGTGCCGTCGTCGAGCACATGCGGGCGCGTCCGTGCCTGGGTCAGCGTCTCGAGATGTATGCGCGCGTCATCCAGGGCGCCGTCGATCATGCTCGCGATCAGCGGCATTTCGCTGATCGGCTGCCAGTTCACTGGGTCGGAGTGCGGCATGATAGCTCCTCAGGCTCAGGCCATGGCGGGTTCGGGCGCCGCTTCGGCGCGTCGGCGCGGGGATTGGAAGTAGCTGCCGTTGGGGATGACGTGGGCGTGCGCGAGCGGTGACACGCGGGCCAGGTCCTCGTCCTTCACCTCGTGGCCGGCGGCGCGGAGCTGGTCGACAATGCGGGCGATGTGGACGGTGTTCCAGACCAGGACCGCGTTGGAGAGCAGGCTGAGACAGCTGGCCTTATTCATCACCTCTTCGTAGTCGCCGGAGCGGAAGCTGCCCTGGTTGGCGAAGAACAGCGCCTTGGCGAGGATATGGCGGAACTCGCCACGGTTGAGCTGCAGCTGGATGGCGTCGCGCAGCGGCTCTTCCTGGATGTATCGCAGGATGTGCAGCGTCTTCATTAGGCGCCCGAGCTGGGTGAGGGCTCCGGCGAGACGGTCCGACGCGTTGGCGTTGGCCAGGCGCTGCATGACGACGTGGGCCAGGGTCAGCCGATCCTTCAGCGACGCGGTGAGGCGCACGAGCTGGTCCCACTGCTCCAGAATGAGGTCGACGTTGATGCGGCCGCGCAGTAACGGCTGCAGCGCTCTGTAATCGGCGTCGCGATCGATGCGGCTGAGCACCTGGTCGGGCAGGTCTTTCAGCCGCGGCAGGAAGGCGATGCCGAGGAGCGCGCAAAGTCCGAACAGGTGCTCGGTGAAGCCGTGAGTATCGGAGGTGTGCTCACGGATTGCCAGGGCGGTGTCGTTGTCGAGAATGCCGCCGAGCACGTAGCCGGCCTCGCGCGGGGCGCACGAGATCGCCTGGGTGGCATAGACGCTGTGCTGGTCGGAGGTGTGCGTATAGAGCTGAAGTGCGCGGCCGTAGTAGCCGAAATAACGCGGATAGACGCTGCCAAGCAGGCTGTCGCGTTCCACCGCGAAGCGCTGGCCGTCCGAGGAGGAGCGGCTTCCGTCGCCCCAGATCGCGCTGAGTTTCAGGCCGTGATGATGATTGACCAGAATGGTGTTGGCCGCCTTGAGCGTGGCGTCGCGCAAGAACCAACGGCTGGTGTCCTGCAGCGCCTCGGCGGTGAGGCTGTCGACACTCTGGCTCATCGCGGCGAGGCCGAGGTTGGTGCCGTGCGCGATCAGGGTGGCCAGCAGCGAGCGGTGCGGATTGGCGCCGCGCGGCTCGTAGCCGCCGAGCGGCTGGAAGGCGCCGGTGAAGCCGCACCATTCGTCGACATCCTGCAGCAGGTCTTCGATGCGCACGCGCGGCAGGCTGGCGTTGATGGTGGCGCGTAGTTCGTGCAGCACGCGCGAGACCGCCATGGCATCGCGCCGTTTGAGCTTGAGCCGGCCATCGCGGATTTCGGCGAAGCGGTTGCCGGGCATGCCGCCTTCGGCGGCGCGTGCCACGCGGTCGAATTCGGCAGTCAGCCGGGCCAGGAACGCCTGTCCGTCGAGCGGCAGATCCAGACGCCCGTAGGCCTGTTCACGGGCTTGCTGCCAATTCCGGTCGTCATAGACCAGGTTCCAGACGTGGTCGTGGCTTTGCGCCAAGAACAGACTGCCGGCGCGCAGAGCGTCGCGAACCGCGAAGGCGAGCGAGATTTCCCAGATGGCGCGGTCCAGCTTGCCATCAGTGATGAGATGGGGCCGCCAATCGGCCTGCACGAAGCCGTACGGATCGTCTTTGGTCAGCGCGCCGCGCGTGCCGGCATCGAGCGCGCGCAGGATTTCGACCGCGCCGAGAAGGGGCTCCTGTCCGGCCGCCGCCTGGAACGGCAGGGCGAGGAATGTCGGCAGGTATTGGCGGAGCGTGCCGTAGCGCGCCAGCATGGCGTCGAGATGACCGCGTTCCTCCAGCCGCTCGTAGGCCCTGCAGGCAATGGCCGCCTCGATCAGGGCCGGTGGGTTCTGCCCGTCGCGGAACGCAGCGACGGTTTGCGCGCCGTCGGCCGTCACCAGCGCATCAACCGCGCCGAGCACGCGGTGCAGACCGTCACGGGAGCGGCGGCGCAGGGTCTTGCGGCGCTTCTCGACGGCGTTGCGGGATTTGCGGTTCATCGCGGTCAGGAACAGGTCGTTCATCTCGACGATCTGGTCGAGCAGCGTCTTGCGGCCCTCAACCAGATAGCAGGCGACCAGCGCGTCGCGTTTTGGCCTGGCGAAGCGCCGGAGATCGCCGGCATCGTAGCGGCGCCCGAGTTGGCCGAGCTGGCGCACGATCCCCGGATCGAGATCGTCCAGCCCGGCGCCGGCGCCGAGCAGCTCCTCGATCAGATGAAGACGGACGATGTCGCCTTTGATCACCGCGGCGTTGGCGGATTTCGGGTAGTCCTTGAGCCGGAACAGGCTTGAGCGGGCGTCGCCCTCCGGCACTTCGACCAGCAGCGCGATCGCCTCACGCAAGCTCGGCGGCAACCGCGTCGCCACCATATCGAACAGATCGGTCGTGGCATGCGTCACCTCGGCGCCCACCAACCGTTCGAGCGTGCTCATGGCCGGCACCATGACCCGCCAATCACGCAGCTTGTCTTTGGCGTACCGCAGGAGCTCGGCGGCGGTACGGCCCTCGATGGCGCGCGGGCGCAGCCATTGCCGCAGATCGATGGCAGCCTGTTGGTCAAAGTCGCGGATGCCGAGATAGCGGCGGATGCGCAGCGACTGCTCCCGTTCCGTCTGAGCACGGCCAGGCCGGTCAAGAAACAGCACGGGCGCCAGGCCAAGCTGGCGGGACAGGTGGTTGACGATCTTGACCGGAACCCGGCGGTAGTCGTCCAAAAAATAACCATGGATTCGCATGACGCAGAGCTGCAGGGCGAAGCGGCGACGATGATCGCTGCTGCGGCATTCGGCGATCACGGCCAGATCCGCGGACGACAGGCTCCATTCCCGCGCGAGCTCGTCCTCGCTCGGATCAACGGCTATGGGCAGGTGCCGAGGCGGCGTCGCCGTGGCCCATGGATCATCCATCAACATTGAGATGCGAGCGCTCCAGGTCGGCAGCGAGATCGTCGCGCGATGGTCGCGTGTAGATGGCCGTCGTGTCGATAGATTCGTGACCGAGCAGGCTGGCCAGTTCCAGCAGCTTGCCGGGATTGTCGCGCAGATAGCCCAGCGCGAAGGTGTGGCGCAGCGTGTGCGCCGAAACCGCAACCCGCTTCAGCCTGGCACGGCGGGCGATGCTGGCGATGACGGACTGGATGGTGCGCACCGGCATCGCCGTCTCGCGGCTGCTGACGAACAGCGCCAGGGTCTTGTCCAGCGCCTGGCGGTGCTCGAGATGCTGCTTGAGCGCGCGTCGCGCGGTCGCGTTCAGACGGGACGTCGCGTGCCTTGAGCCCTTTGCCCTGGCGGATGCGAACGCTGCCCGAGCGGTCGTTCATGGTGATGTCGCCGACGTGCAGCGTCGCGACCTCGCCGACCCGCAGCCCGGCCTGCAGCATGAGCTGCACCAGCGCGTAATTCCGGGTGGCCAGGCCGTGCGAGGACGTCCCGGCGGCGCGCAGCAGGGCGTGGCTCTCGATGTCCGTCAGCCCGACCGGCTGGCGATTGCGGATGGTGCGCATCGTCCGGACATTGCTCGTGGCGTCAACGCTCAAGGCGCCGGTTCCGCGCGCCCAGCGGCATAGGCGGCGCAGGGCGTCCAGGCGACGGTTGACCGTGGCGGGCCGGCGGCCGGCCGCGACCATGTGCTGGCGGTAGGCGATCAAATCGTATTCGGCCAAACCTTCGATCGTGAATGGCGCGTCCTGGACCGTGCTGCGCCAGGCGAGGAAGTGGCGCAGGTCGTAGCGGTAGCCGCGCAGGGTTGCCGGCGCCAGGTCGTCATGCGCCAGGCTGG
>DAHXNE010000038.1 GCA_027366635.1 Gammaproteobacteria bacterium
TCGATTTCTCTTCCGAAGAAGGCACGGGCCCGGCAGGGCGGCACATCGTGCTGAGAGACCGCCGACTGAAACTGGCATTGGGCTGGGCTGCGTGACCCCAGTTGATCACCATGCGCTCAGCTATACTTGGACGCACGGCGCAAAGGGTCTCGTGCTCCTCTACGCGATTTTCGCCGTCGCGTCGTTCGCTGGCTTGAAACAGGGTCGGGCGGCGACCCACGCGTATGTGCTGTGGCCGCTTACGACGCTCGTCACACTGTTCATCGTGGGCCTCGCGAGCGAATTCATCATCTCGGAGATGAGCAAGTTGATCGGCGAGACGTCGACCGCCAAGAACATCGCGGCCCTGGCCATTTACGTCGCCGGCGGATTTCTCGGGGGACTCTTTTGGGCGCGTCGAGGGAGGCCATTGGTGGCGATCGAGCGGCGCGGCGCAATGCTGTTCGATGGCCAGGTGGCGCAGCGCAAGACACGGAAGCGGCGCGCCAAGTCTGGCGCGCAGTCGATGCCGCTCACCGTCGCTGGCGTCGCGGTTCCGTTCGAGGATGAGATGAAACACTTCAAGTTCCTCGGCGCCACCGGTATTGGCAAGAGCACTGCGATCCGCGAGCTCCTGCACGGCGCCCTGAATCGCGGCGACCGGGCGGTCATCGCGGACCCGGACGGTGGGTATCTCTGGCGCTTTTACAATCCGGCGCGCGGCGATGTAATCCTGAACCCTTTCGATGCCCGATCGGCGAAGTGGGACCTGTTTGCCGAGCTCAGGTATACCTATGACGTCGACGAGCTCGCACAGGCGTTCATTCCGGACCGAGGATCGGACCCCACCTGGACGAACTTTGCGCGAACACTGTTCTCGGCGATAACGAGCCAAGCGCAGATCGCCGGCATCCGCGATGTCGGGGAGCTCTATCGGCTGCTGGTTGCGGCCCCGAAGGAGGAGCTCGTCGCGCTTACGGCTGGGACGCCGGCCGCGCCGTTTCTCGAGGCGGGGAGCGATAAGCTCTTTCAAGGGACGCGCTCGACGGTGGCGGCGGCCGTCAAGAGCCTGGATTTCGTGCGGCGGCAGCAGACCGAGCTCGTGTCGGTGCGCGAGTGGATCAAAGCGGGATGCGGCGTGCTGTTTCTACCGTATCAGGCCGACCAGATCTCGGCCTTGAAGGCCATCATCTCCATCTGGATGCGGCTCGCGATCTTCCAGACTCTGAGCCTGGGCGAGGACGATCACCGGATCTGGTTCGTGGTGGACGAGCTCGATGCGCTGGGCGCGATCAACGGGCTGCCGGATGCGCTCACTCGCTTGCGCAAGTGCGGCGGCCGCTGCGTGCTCGGGCTCCAATCGATCGCTCAGGCGAGCACGACCTACGGCATGGGGCCTGCGCAGACGATCATCGAGAACTGCGGGAACACCCTGGTCCTGCGCTGCTCGGCGTCCGAAGGCGGCGGCACCGCCCAGTACGCCTCGCGCCTCATCGGCGAGCGGGAGATCGTGCGCCTGGCGCGGTCCGTCAGCCGCTCGAGCGGACCTGCTTTCGGGAGCAGCCGCGACACGCGGGGCCACAGCGAGCAGACGGCGACGGAACTCGCGGTCATGGCCGCGGAGATCGAGCAGCTCCCGGACCGTACGGGGTTCCTGAAATTCGCCTCGGAGCCCGGATGGATGCGGGTAGCCTTTCCCGTGTACGACACCGAGAAAGTCGCGGCGCCGTTCGTTCCCGGCCCACGAGTTCTCGATGTGACAACAAGTTGATCACAGTTTTCACTGCTGAGGTTCTTGTGGCCGAGATTGAGAAATATGCCGCAAACATGAAGGAGATCAAGCTCCGTACCGAAGTCATTGATCTCTTCCTGTCGGGGCAACTGGATACACGTTATGTTCCAACGACGGTCGAAACCATTGGATTACAGTTCCGCAAGCTGTTTGAACTGATCGCATTCGCTTCCCTCGCAGCGAACCGTGAGCAGTATTCGCTGATCTACGCCGATTTTGCGGAACATTGGCAGTTGGCAAAGCTTGTTAAGAATCTTCGCCGGATCAATCCTGCTTTCTATCCGAAACCCGTTCTGGAGGTGCCCTCAAAGGAACCCGGGGTTTTGCATGGACTGAAAGATCGAGACCAAGATTACCTCACGGAAGATGAATTGATTGAGGCGCACGGCAGATGTGGAACATTAGCGCATAGTGCAAATCCATTTGGCGATCCAATTGATTACACCTTCTATAATGAGATCTTCCCGGTATGGAGAACGAAGGTAATCAACTTGCTCAATAACCATAAAGTGCATCTTCTGGGGGATAAGGGCTTCTGGATTATCCATATGCAGGAAGACGGTAAGGGAAACGAGGTCAGCTACTACAGGTTTGAACCGAATGCCAAGATGTAGCCCAATGCCAACTCGTGTAAGTTCATCGAGCGCAGCACGGTCGCGAAATCAGTCCGGGACACTTGAGAAACGCGTGCTGCGATGAGCGCAATGACTGAAGATGAGCCACTCGGTGCGTCCGCGGCGGATCCGGCGGGCGCGGTCACGCGGCCGAGGCGATCTCGCGGTTCCAAGGCCGCAGATCGCGGCCGCCTCAAGATCGGCGACGACTGGAACGCGATCCGGATCATCGCCCTCTCGCAGAGCAATCCGCTCAAGGCGATCGCGGAGTTCGTCGAGAACAGCATCGACGCGCATGCCAAGACCATCACCATCACCCGCGGCCGCGAGCACGGCGAGCACTATCTATCGGTTCAGGACGACGGCGACGGCGTGCCGCGCGACGAGGACGGCAAGCCGAATTTCAAATACGTCGCGACGCACATCTGCGATTCGATCAAGCGGCGGCTGAAGAGCGAGGGAGCCGGCACGGGCGTGCAGGGCGAGTTCGGCATCGGGCTGCTGTCCTTCTGGACGGTGGGCGAGGAGCTCACGATGATCTCGACCGGTGCCGATCAGCGCTCGTACCAGATGACCCTGAGCAAGGGGCATTCCGGTTATACGGTCAGTACGCGACGAGTGCTGTTTGCCGAGCGGGGAACGGAGCTGCGGATCCGCCCGCTTCTCGAGGGCATCCGGTCTCTGTCCGGCGAGAAGATCCAGTGGTACCTCGCCTCGGAGCTGCGCGACCGAATTCGCCACGCGAGTGTGCGTGTGACCGTAATCGACAAGCTCGCGCGCAAGCAGTACGAGGTCGAGCCGCGCGCGTACGAGGGGCGCCTCCTCCACCAGCTCCCGGCGGTGCGCACGGCGTACGGGGATGCCTATGCAGAGCTCTACCTGGCCGAGCCGGATGACAGCTGCCACGTGGCTTTGACCCGAAGCGGAACGCGGGTCATTGAGGATCTCGCCACGCTCCCGGGCCTGGAGCACGCGCCCTGGTCGTCGCGGTACCTGGAGGGCCTGCTCGACGTCCCGTTCCTGAACCTCACGCCCGGCACGCGCAGTGGGGTGATCCATGACGAGCGCTACGCGGCGCTGCGGGATGCTCTGCGACCGCTCGAAGCGCACCTGACCGGCCTGATCGAGGCGCAGCAACGGGCGGAGGAGGAACAGGCCACCCAGCAGTCGCTGCGAGCGATCCAGCGCGCTTTCCGCGAGGCCCTGCTCGCCCTCCCACCCGAGGAGTACGACTGGTTCGACATCCATGCGCGTGCTCGCGGCGAGGGCGGGCCGCGACCCTCCGGCACCGAGGACACTGAGGTGGCAGGGGCCGACGGCGAGGCGGCCGAGCTTGGCGCCACGGAGCCATCTTTCAGCCCCGGTACGCAGCGGCAGTTCTTCGAGTACGCCGGCCCCTTGTTCAGCGTGGTCATCTCGCCGGCCTCGAGCACCGCCCCGGTGAACGAGCGGCGGCGATTTCGGGCGCTGCCGCGCGATCGTTCCCGCCGGCGCGTGGAGGAGGATCTGCAGTTCTCGTGGGAGATCGTCGAGGGCGGCGGCGCGCTCGCGAGTACCGCAGACCAGGAGGTCGAATTTCTGGCGCCCGCCACACCCGGGCTCTCGCGACTGAGGGTCACGGTCGCCCAGCGCGAGATCACCTGCGCCGCCGAAGCGCTGGTCACCGTGACGGATTCGCTCGAGCCGGTCGCCTCGGCCATCGTCAATGCTCGGGGCCTTCCCGGGTACACCTTCGAGCGCGCCGCCGGAGAGCTGTGGAGATCGCGATATGACACCGAGCGCAACATCATCGTCGTGAACAACGGCCACCGGGACTTCGTGTTCGCGACCGCCAACCGGGCGCTGCAGCTGCGTTACCTCGTGCGCCTCTACGTCAAGGAGCTCGTCCTGCGCAACTTCGCCGGTGTGTCGCCCGAGCAGCTCCTGGAGCGGATGATCGAGCTGTCGCTCTATGCGGAGGAGAAGCTCAAGACGCGCTAGCCGAAACGCGACCCCGGCGCGGCCTGCCGGCTAGTGACGCCGACCTGCCGATTCAGTATATGAACGAATGAGGATCATGCATGCCCATCGACATCAACGCGCTCACCGAGGCCGAGCTGATCGACCTCAACCACCGGATTGTCGCCCGGCTGCGCGTTCTGCGGCAGCTCGAGGCGCACGTCACGATGCTCGAGTTTCGCATCGGCGAGCGCGTGAAATTCCAGCCCGAGGGCCGTGCGCCGGTCACCGGTATGATCGTCCGC
>DAHXNE010000003.1 GCA_027366635.1 Gammaproteobacteria bacterium
GAACCGCGTCTCGGATCCGCTCCACGCGCTTCACGTCCCGCCTACCCGGCGGTAGAGGTTTTTAACCTGACTGTGATTGTATCCAGTCGCGCGAACGGATGCAAGTCCTGGGTCTGATCGTCTTGGGCCGGCGGACATCCCGCTGCGCGGTGATTTAAACCGCCGGAGTCGCTCACCATCCCAGTTCGCTTCAAGGCGCTCGCGAAAACCCGCCACAACAAGACCGCCGCGGCCAAGCTCCTCGGCATGAGCTTCCGCGCGCTGCGCTACCGGATCAAGAAGCTGGGGATCGAGTAGCCCTCCCGTGCCAGGGCTTCGCCTTCGCCAGCGCCCAGAGATGGTCGTTTTTCAGCTGCAAACGTTAAAAACGCGGCGTTTTTTGCGTTTACACCTTTAAAAGTTCCGCATTTGCGCTTAAACTCGGGGTATTTCGAAGCGGCGGCGCATCAATGTTCACGCGCGAACTTCGGATTCCTCTGCGGCACCGCAAAAGCTTCTTCCTGTTCGGCCCACGCGGGACCGGCAAGACGACGTGGCTGACGCAATACGTTCCGGGTGCGCTATTCGTCAACCTCCTGCGCTCGGACTTTTATCTGCCGCTTGCGGCCAACCCGGCGCATCTGCGCTCGCTCATCCCCCAACAGTTCTCCGACTGGATCGTGATCGATGAGATCCAGCGCGTCCCGGAGCTGTTGAACGAAGTGCACGACCTGATCGAGTCCAGGGGATATTCGTTCATCTTGACCGGCTCGAGTGCGCGCATACTGCGGCGCGATGCCGTCAATCTTCTCGCCGGGCGCGCGCTGACCTATCACATGCACCCGCTGACGGCCTGGGAGCAGGGTGAATCCTTCGCTTTGGCAGACTCGCTCCGCCTCGGTCATCTGCCGGCGCGATTCAGCGAGCCAGACCCCGCCCGGTATCTGCGTGATTACGTACAAACCTATCTGCGTGAGGAGGTCATGCAAGAGGGGTTAACGCGCAACATCGGGCAGTTCAGCCGCTTTCTGGAGACTGCAAGCTTTTCGCAAGGCGCTGTGCTCAACGTCAGCGGCATCGCGCGCGAGGCACACATCCAACGCGCCGTCGCCGAAAGCTATTTCTCCATCCTCGAAGATCTACTGCTTGCGGTCCGCCTGCCGGTGTTCACGCGGCGGGCGAAACGGCAGCTGATCAATCACTGCAAGTTCTACTACTTCGATGTCGGCGTGTTCCGCGCCATCCGACCCACCGGTCCGCTCGATTCGGCCGCCGAAATGGCCGGACCGGCGCTCGAGACGTTGGTTCTGCAGGAACTGCGCGCCGTGAACGACTACCATGCGCTCGGCTATGACATCCACTTCTGGAGAACGAAGCACGGTCTGGAAGTCGATTTCATCCTCTACGGCCCGCGCGGCCTGCTCGCCCTCGAGGTCAAGCGGTCCACGGCGGCCCATCCGGCCGACCTGCGGGCGCTGAAGGAATTCCGCAAAGAGTACCCGGAAGCATCGTGCATCCTGCTGTACGGCGGCGAACGAACCTTGTTCATCGACGGCATCCGCATCATCCCCGTGGGCGATGCGTTGCGCAGCCTCAAACGGCTGCTGACCCAGGAGCCGAACGACGGCACTCCAGCACGGCCGGACGTATGAGCGCCACGCTGGCGCTGCGGCGGGAGTTCACGCGCTCCAGCGGTCGATGTCGGCCAGCGCTTCATCCAGCAAACGCAGCAGCGCCGGATCGGACCGATCGGCCGCCGCGACCCGCCGCGACTGGCTGCGGCACTGCTTGGCAAAATCGGGCCGGCGGGTATCGGGTACCCAGATCCGCACTGGGCGAAGACCGGCTCGACGGAGTGCGTCGCGGCGCGATATTTTCCGCATCTGACGGATCCCTCGGGCCGGCACCCGCCGCTGCGGACGGTCGTCCCGACCTGCTCAGGGCGACAGGTCGCGCAGCTTCAGCAGCGGGCCGATGAACTTCTCGTAGCGCTTCCACCGCCCCACAGAACTGGTGTACATCTTCTGGCGGACCTGCCAGTGGCTCGCGGTCGCGACCGCGCGCTCGGTCTTGTGGAATTCGAGCACCTTCGGATCCCAGTCGAGGCCGAGGAACGCGATGATTTTCCGGCTCCAGCCCTCCTGGTCGGCCACCAGCTCCGCATACGGCACATCCAGGAACACCTCCGGCGGCAGCACCGCGCGCCAGTGCGCGACCACCCGATGGTGCTCGCGGTAGTAATGGGCGAGATCCGAAAGATCCAGGGTGAAGTTCGCCGCCGTGGCGAACTGTTGGAAGTAGCACGACAGACAGACGTCGAGCGGGTCGCGCCGCAGGTAGAGGATGCGCGCCTCGGGGAACGCCCGGTGAATGATCCCCAGGTGATCGGAATTGAACGTGGATTTGTCGACCACCCGCTCGGCCGCGGACGGTTGGCGGTCGAGAACCTTCAGGTAGTCGCGGGTCAACCGACCCAGCAGCGCCGGATCCGGCGGCGCCTGGCGCAGCACGTCGCGATATTTCGTGCCCGCGGCATGCCAGTATTCCAATTCCCCTGCGCCCGCGGCGCGCGGATGCGAAGCGATGATCTGCTCCACCAGCGAGGTTCCCGAGCGCATCATGCCGACCACGAACACCGGCCGCCGTGAGTCGCTGGCGCCCTCGAGCCGCTGGGCGAGGCGCTCACGCGGATACACGCGGATCATTTCATCGACGAAATCCGTGCGCGCCGCGCGGTCGTAGGGCGTCGCATGCCGCTTCTGCAACTCGTTAGCCCGCCGGTACGCGGCAAAGGCCTTGGGGTAGTTGCCGATGTCGTTGAAGTACTTGCCCATCGCGAACTGCAGCCGCTCCTCCTCCACCGGCAGCACGCCCGCGGCCAGCATTCGCTCGGCGCCCTCGAGCCAGTCGTGATCCGCGCTCGTCATCCGGCGCAGCTCCACCCGCCACGCCCAGGCCTCCGAACAGTTGGGATCCGCGTCCAGCGCCTGCGACAGCAACCGCTCCGACTCCTCGAACCGCCCGTCCATGCTCGCGAGCCACCCAAGGCCGCAGAGCGCCCCGGCATGACGCGGCCGCAGCCGCAGCGCCTTCTCGAAGCATTCCTTGGCCTCGGTCCCGCGATCGAGCGCGCTCAGCGTGTGTCCGAGCCCGACCAGCGCCTCGACGTTGCGCCGGTCTTGTTTGATCGCCCGGCGCAGCGCGGTCTCGGAGGGGTAAAACTCCCCGCGCCAGCGCAACACCGTGCCGAGATTCAGCAGCGCCTCGGACCGTGTGGGCTGCAGCTCGATCGCGCGGCGGAACGCCATCTCGGCGGCATGATACCGGCCGAGACGGCACAGCGCGTCGCCCAGGATGTTGAGGGCCACGGCGTGTTTGGGCTCGATCTGGAGAATCTCCTCCAGCCGCTCGACCGCCCCGCTGTAGTCGCGCCGGTTCATCATCGCCTCGACCTCGCCGAGCAGCGCGGGCAGGCGCTTGCGGGCGGCGCCGCCCGCGCTCGCCGGCGCGGCATCTGCGGCGGTCGCGGACGCGCCGGCGACGCCGCCCGTCAACTGCACCAGCAGCAGGCGCGTGATCTCCTCGACTGCACTGCGGTCGACGCCGCGCTCGAGCAATCGCGACTTGAAGGTTTCCAACAGCTTGGCCCGCCGGAACAGGTTCAGCTTCAGCGGCCGGGCCTCGCGGGCCGCGCGCTGCAGGAACTTCTGCACATCCTGAGTTGCGTTCGCGGCGCGCGCACGGTTGGCCGCCGGCGCGGGCGGCGGGAACGCGTCGGCCAGGGCAGCCCCAACATCGACCGCTTCGCGAGCATTGAACCAATCGAGGAGCATGGTCATGACACGGTGGAATAAGTTACCTCAACATAGCGGATAATCCCGTCCCCGTCAGCCCTGGGCGCGCGAACTTGAGAACGACGTCGCGCTCGCGGGGACGGCGCACGAGCGCGCACCGGGTTCGCAGACGCAAGCACACCGATGCCCGTGGCGCGGCGCCCCGCGCCGCGCGTCAGGCCGAAGGATCGGGCGGATCACGACCCGTCCGTGACCCGGGGTGACACTTTTTGTCATTTTGGGACGCGCCCATTCTCCCACCCGGTCAGTCGCCCCGGTCTTTAGTCAAATCAGGCTTCGCTCGCGATAACGCGATTCGATGACGGATCAACACGTTAGCGCATCGAGCCGGCGTTGGCACGGGTCTTGCTCCAAAAGGCCCAGCAGGCGCCCGATGCGCCTCGCGGCGCAAGCCATAGCTACCTCGAGGAGTTACCCCATGAAATCGGTGCAAAAGGGTTTTACCCTGATCGAATTGATGATCGTGATCGCGATCATCGGCATCCTGGCGGCCATCGCCATTCCGGCGTATCAGAACTACGTCATCCGCGCGCAGGCGACCGAAGGCTCGACCATCATCGGCAGCCTGGAGACCGCCTTCGACGAGTGTTACGCGAACACGGGAACGGCAGCGAGCTGCAACACCAATGTCGCTGTCGGGATCCCCAAATCAAAGAAAATCGCGGGAACTTACGTGCAGACGGCCGCACTGACTGCTCCCGGAATGATCACCGTTACGTACAACACCAACGCCAACGCGAATATCGCAGGCAAAACTGTTTTGTGGTACGCCTACAAGTCGACGGATGGCAATATCACCTGGCTATGCAACTATGGCACGGCGACCAAGAACGCAATAGCCACCGGCCTTCAGCCCGTGACCGGCAGCGGGGGTGCAACCGCGAGCGGAACCGTCGCGCTCGGCTCATATCTTCCGACGATCTGCGACTGAGCGATCGAGTCTCTCCGAAGCCCCCGCACTGCGGGGGCTTCTTTCTCCCCCTCAACCCCGCACTCGTCCCCTTGCGCGACCGTCGCTCTTCTGCGACAGTATGAGCCCAACAGGCTGGGCGCCATTCCACCGCAGCGCCGGCCTCCTGAGACCTCGCGATACCGAACGACCTCGAAACGTGAGGGGAGCACCATGGCCCAACGGGGCATCGACCGAGGCTTCACGCTGATCGAGCTGATGATCGTCATCGCGATCATCGGCATCCTCGCCGCCATCGCCATCCCGGAGTACGAGGACTACGTGATCCGCTCCCAGGTCGCCGAAGGCGTCTCGCTGGCGGGGGGCCTGGAATCGGCGTTCAGCTATACCTATGCCATGACCGGTACGGCCGCCGGTTCCAACCCCGCGGCCGACATCACGCAGACCATCTCCGGCACCTACGTGAAATCCGTGGCACTGACCGCCCCGGGCCAGATCACCGTCAGCTTCGGTCCGAACGCGAATTACCATCTCACCAACGGCACCATCGTCTGGACGGCCTACCGCTCTGCCGACGGTGATATCGCCTGGGTCTGCAACGACGGTGCGGCGACGACCCGCACCATCACCGGTCCACCCGCGCTTGCCCCGATCGCCGATGCCGCCAGCAACGGAAGCCTCTCGAGCGCCGATAATGATGCGGCCTACCTGCCGCCCATCTGCCAGTAGGCACGCCCTGCGCCGTTGGAGATTTCGGCGCGTCTTCGCGCCTCCCGCGCGAGGTCTGCGGTTCTGGGAGCCGAGTCACGGCGACTCCTCGGCAGCCGTGCGAGGATCCGCGTACATTTGACAATTGCCGGCAGTACCGGCTTGGGTACACTTGGGCCTCGCGGATCGGATCGGGCATATCTTAAGTCCATGAACGACAACGTTTCTGCAGCGCTCGGGACGGTGCGGTCGGGGCTGGGGGGTTTGCCTCAGCGCCTGGTTCAGGACGGCGTGGTCGAAGAGGCCGCGATGCTGGAGGCCCTGAACGCGGCCCAGGCGCGCAAGATCGGGTTCGTGACCCAGCTCATCGACAGTGGCGTGGCCCAGGCGCGCGACATCTCGGTGGCGGCCTCGAACGAATTCGGCATCCCGCTGCTGGACCTCGACGCCATCAGCCTGGACCCGGAGACGATCCGGCTGGTCAGCGACAAGCTGCTGGCCCAGCATCGGGTGCTGCCGCTGTTCCGCCGGGGCAAGAAGCTGTTCCTCGGCGTGGCCGACCCCACGCACCTGCATGCCATCGACGAGATCAAGTTCCAGACCAGCCTCAGCATCGAGGTGATCGTCGTCGATGACGACAAGCTGCAGCAGGCCATCGACAAGGCCATCGAGCAGGCCGAAAGCCAGATCAGCCAGCTCGGCACCGAGGACGATGTCGATCTCGAGGGGCTGGATGTCGGCGGCGGGGACGACGAGAAGGATGACAAGGTCGGGCGCGACGATGTCGAAGACGCCCCGATCGTCAGATTCGTGAACAAGGTGATGTTGGATGCCATCCGCCGCGGCGCCTCGGACATCCACTTCGAGCCCTACGAGAAGACCTATCGGGTCCGGGTGCGCATGGACGGGGTGCTGAAGGAGCTGGCCCAGCCGCCCGTGTCGCTCGGCTTCAAGCTCGCCGCGCGCCTGAAGGTCATGGCGCGGCTCGACATCGCCGAGCGCCGCGTGCCCCAGGACGGGCGCATCAAGATGCGGCTGTCGAAGACCCGCGCCATCGACTTTCGCGTCAGCACCTGTCCGACGCTGTTCGGCGAGAAGGTGGTGATGCGTATCCTCGATCCCTCGCAGGCGATGCTCGGGATCGAGTCGCTCGGCTACGAGCCGTTCCAGAGGGTCCTCTACGAGGAGTATCTGGCCAAGCCCCAGGGCATGATCCTGGTCACCGGCCCCACCGGCAGCGGCAAGACCGTCTCGCTCTACACCGGGATCAACATCCTCAACCGTGAAGGCACCAATATCTCCACGGCCGAGGACCCGGCCGAAATCAACATCCCCGGCGTCAACCAGGTCAACATCAACCCCAAGGTGGGACTGACCTTCGCCGCCGCCATGCGCGCGTTCCTGCGCCAGGACCCCGACGTCATCATGGTCGGCGAGATCCGCGACCTCGAGACCGCGGAAATCGCCATCAAGGCGGCCCAGACCGGCCACCTGGTGCTCTCCACGCTGCACACCAATGACGCGCCGCAGACGCTGACACGCCTCGTCGACATGGGCGTCAAGCCCTACGCCATCGCGACCTCGGTCAACCTCATCATCGCCCAGCGCCTCGCCCGCAAGCTGTGCCCGCAATGCAAGCAGCTGGTGGACGTGCCGAAGGAGGCGCTGCTGAAGGAAGGCTTCACCGAGGAAGACGTGCGCGCCGGTCTGAAGATCTTCGGACCGGCCGGCTGCTCAGCCTGCACCGACGGCTACAAGGGACGCACCGGCGTCTATCAGGTCATGCCGCTCACCAACGCCATCGCCCGCATCATCCTCGCCGGCGGCAGCGCGGTGGAGATCACCGACCAGGCCGCCCGCGAGGGTATCTGGGACATGCGGCGCGCGGGCCTGGAGAAGGTCAAGGCCGGCATCACCAGTCTCGAGGAAATCAACAGCGTCACCATCGACTGACGCAGGACGGCACATCCATGGCCCCGGCAGCAACCGCAACCGTCAAGAGTCCCACCCTCCGGACCGCGAAACCCGCCGTCCCCTTCCTCTGGGAAGGGCGCGACACGCGCGGCCAGCGCGTCAAGGGCAACACCATGGCCCCCGACGAGGCGGCTGTGCGCGCCGAGCTGCGCCGCCAGGGCATCGCCGCCTCGCGCATCCGCCGCAAGCGCGACAGCCTGGCGGGCATGAAGGGCGGCAGGGTCAACGCCGCGGACATCGCCGTGTTCAGCCGCCAGCTGTCCACCATGCTGATCGCCGGCATTCCGATGGTGCAATCCTTCGAGATCGTCGCGAGCGGCGTCGACAAGCCCTCCGTGCGCAACCTCATTCTGGCCATCAAGGCCGACGTCGAGTCGGGAACGTCGCTGCACGAGGCGCTCGGCAAGCAGCCGCTGTATTTCGATGATCTGTTCGTCAACCTGGTCCGCGCCGGCGAGCAGGCGGGCGCGCTCGACACCCTGCTCGACAAGATCGCGACCTACAAGGAGAAGTCGGAGGCGACCAAGAAGAAGGTCAAGAAGGCGCTGTTCTATCCGGCCGCGGTGTTGAGCGTGGCCGCGATCGTCACCAGCGTGCTGATGATCTTCGTGATCCCGGAGTTCCAGAAGCTGTTCAAGGGCTTCGGGGCCAATCTGCCGGCGTTCACCATGGTGGTCATCAACATCTCGAACGCGGTCCGGCACTACGGCATCTTCATCGCGATGGCGATCGGGGCGGCGGTCGCGGTGTTTCTGTACTTCAAGAAGCGCTCGCGCAAGCTGCGTGAGCTGCTCGACCGCGTGTCGCTGAAGATTCCGATCATCGGCCCCATCCTCACCAAGGCGGCCATCGCGCGGTTCTCGCGCACGCTCTCCACCATGTTCGCCGCCGGCGTGCCGCTGGTCGAGGCGCTGGAGTCGGTCTCCGGCGCCACCGGCAACATCGTCTACGAGAACGCCGTGCTGCGGATGCGCGACGAGGTCGCGACCGGACAGCGTCTGCAGCGCGCCATGCAGACCCAGGCCATCTTTCCCAACATGGTGGTGCAGATGATCGCCGTCGGCGAGGAATCCGGCTCGCTCGACTCGATGGCCGGCAAGGTGGCGACGTTCTACGAGGCGGAGGTCGACAACGCCGTGGACTCGATGTCGGCACTGCTCGAGCCGCTGATCATGGTCATCCTCGGCATCGTCGTCGGCAGCCTGGTCGTGGCGATGTACCTGCCGATCTTCCAGCTCGGCAACGTCGTCGGCTGACGTGTCGCTGGCAGCGCTGCTCGCCGCCTCCCCCGCCTTGTTCACCGGCACCTGCCTGGTGCTGGGGCTGGTGGTGGGCAGCTTTCTCAACGTGGTGATTCACCGCGTGCCGATCATGATGGAGCGGCAGTGGCGGGCGCAGTACGCGGACCTGTACGGCGAGGCGCCGACGCTGCCGGCCGCGACGCCCGAGCGCTACGACCTGGTGGCGCCGCGCTCGGCCTGTCCGGCCTGCGGCGCGCTGATCCACGCCTGGCAGAACATTCCGGTGGTGAGCTATCTGTTGCTGCGGGGCCGGTGCGCCGCCTGCGGGGCACGCATCAGCCCGCGCTATCCTCTGGTGGAGGCGCTGACCGGACTGTTGTCCGCGGCGGTGGCCTGGCGATTCGGCTTCGGCTGGCCGGCGCTCGCGGCGCTGGTGCTGACCTGGTACCTGGTGGCGCTCGCCGGCATCGATCTCGATCACCAGCTTCTGCCCGACAGCCTCACGCTGCCCTTGATGTGGATCGGGCTGCTGCTGGCCCTGTTCGCCCCCGCCGCGCGCGGCGCTCCCGTGCCGGTGGACCTGCGTTCCAGCCTGATCGGTGCCGCGGCGGGTTACTTGAGCCTCTGGAGCGTCTATCATCTGTTCCGTGCGCTCACTCGGAAGGAAGGCATGGGCTATGGGGATTTCAAGCTGCTGGCGGCGCTCGGGGCCTGGCTCGGCTGGCAAATGCTGCTGCCGACGGTGCTGATTGCAGCATTGCTCGGCGCGCTGTGCGGCGTCGCTCTGATCGTGGCGCGCCGGCGCAGCACCGGGGTGCCGATCGCCTTCGGTCCGTTTCTGGCGATCTCGGGCTGGCTGATGCTGATGTTCGGCCACCGGCTGGTCAGCCTCTATCTCTCGCTCTATCCGCGATGAAGATCCTGCGCATCGGCTTGACCGGCGGCATTGCCAGCGGCAAATCCACGGTGGCGGATCTGTTCGCCGCGCTCGAGGTGCCCGTCATCGATACGGACAAGATCGCCCGCGAGGTGGTCGAGCCGGGCCAGCCGCCGCTCGAGAAGCTGGTGGAGCGCTTCGGCGCCGGCATTCTGACGCCGGAGGGACACCTGGACCGGCCGAAGCTCCGGGAGATCGTCTTCTCCGATCCTCTGGCCCGCGCCGACCTGGAAGCTCTCACGCACCCGGCCATCAGCAGCGCGGTGGAGGCGCTGGCGGCGGCGGCGGGCGGACCGTATCAGATTCTGGTGATACCCCTGCTGGTGGAAAAAGGGCTGGGAAAACGCCTCGATCGCGTGCTGGTGGTGGACTGCCCCGAGGCGCTGCAGAGGCAGCGCCTGCAGGCGCGCGACGGCTCGACCCCCGAGCAGGCCCAGGCCATTCTCGACGCGCAGGCCTCGCGCACGGCCCGGCTGAAAGCCGCCGACGACGTGATTCTCAATGAAACCGCTGTCGCCACGCTGCACCCGCAGGTCGAGGCGCTGCATCACCGCTACCTCGAGTTGGCCCGCAAATCCTGACCGCCGCGTCCGTCGCGAGAATCGGACGTTTACGTAACATATGTTCGTCGCGCACAATACGCGCATGAGCACTGAAATCGCCGACGTCGAGGACGCCGAAAAATCCGCCGCCGCGCCCGCGCCCAAAGCGGCGCCCGGCGCCCTGCCCCTCCAGACGTCCGGGCCGCCGGCTGTGGATGTCGCCAGTGGCCGCACGCTGCTGTTCGAGCAACCCCTGAACGAGCGGATGCGCACCTTTCTGCGCCTGGATTTTCTGTACAACCAGGCCCTCTATCACAACGAGGCCGGCAGCGCCTGGGGCAGCCGGGCGGCCATCGGCAGCCTGATCGACATCCTGGCGGTGGTCTCGCGCAGCGATCTGCGCTCCGACGCGCTGAAGGAAATCGAGCGTCAGATGCATCAGCTGAGCGAGTTTCAAGCGCGTCCGGGCGTCGATGCGCAGCGCCTGAAGACCTTCATCGCCAACTTGGCGCAGCTGCGCACCAACCTGCTGAACACCGGGGTGGCCGGCCAGCAGCCGTTGCGGGATTCGGAGTTCCTGAACGCGGTGAAGCTGCGCAGCGCCATCCCGGGCGGCACCTGCGAGTTCGATCTACCCGACTACCTCTACTGGCTCTCCCAGCCCAACGAGGCGCGCAAGCAGACGTTCAACCAATGGCTGAACCTGCTGCGGCCGGTGTGCGATGCGGTGGCGGAGCTGCTATGGCTCACCCGCCAGTTTGGACGCTCGCGCCAGGAATGCGCCCGTGGCGGCACCTTCGCCATCACGTTCGACCGGGATAATCCGCTGCAGCTGCTGCGCATCGCGCTGCCGGCCGCGAGCGGGCTGTACCCGGAGGTCAGCGGCAGCCATCACCGCTGCAGCGTGCGCTTCCTGACCTGGAAGGGGCTGGCGGAGCACCCGGCGCAGGCCACCGAGGACGTGCCCTTCCTGCTCACGACCTGCTCCTGAGGCGCCCCATGCAGGTCACCTGTCCGACCTGTCGCCGTCCCGTCGATTGGGCGAATGCGCCGGACCGGCCGTTCTGCAGCGAGCGCTGCCGGCTGATCGATCTGGGCGCCTGGCTGACCGAGCGTAACGCGATTGCGGGCGAGCCGGCCTCGGACGCGGCCGGGCAGCCGCACGAAGCCGAATCGGATCGCTGATAGCGCTGCCGATTTACGCCCCAGGGATCGCGCCAAGGTCCCGCTTTCCCAATTCCCATGGCCCTTGCGCGCGCTCGTACCCCTGAGTTTCGTATTGCATTTCGCACTACGAGACCGTATTGTGATCGGCGAAGGTGACCCATGAGCGCCAAGGCTGGACGTAAGGAACATCCGATCTCGATGCGCTTGCCCGAGGCGGACATCGCGATGATCGACCGGGCAGCCGTCCTTCGCGGTCGGTCGCGCACGGATTTTGTCCGTGAAACCGCGGTTCGAGCAGCGGAAGACGTACTGATGGAAAACCGTCTGATCCGCATGAGCCCGGAAGGATTTGCGCAGTTCACGGCAGTTCTGTCGGCGCCGGCGGCGGCAGTTCCCGAGATGACCGAGCTCGCACAGCGTCCCGCCCCGTGGGAGTCGGGCTACGCCCCAAAAAGGTGAATCTTGGGGCTCTCGATCCCGGAGCTCCTCACCGAGGCGCATGACGTCTCGGCGTTTTCCTGCGGCAAGCCAGCGCTCGATCACTGGCTCAAGAGGCGAGCGCTCTCGAACCAGCACAAAGGTTTCACAGCCGTTCTCGTAGTGCACGAGGACGGCCGCGTGGTGGGATTCTACGGCCTGGCACCCACGGCCGTTGTTCCCAACGGCCTGCCTCGATCCATACGGACAGGTCAGCCCCCCGACCCGGTGCCCTGCTTACTGCTTGGACAGCTTGCCACGGATCTCAATTGGGCCGGACGCGGGATCGGGACCGGGTTAGTGAAGCATGCGCTCCAGCGCTGCGTCACGGCCGCACAGCTCGTCGGTGGCCGCGCGCTGCTGGTCAACGCCGTCGATCTCGAAGCCGCTGCCTTCTGGCAGCGTCGCGGATTTCTGCCAACACGGGATGATCCGCTGATCCTGGCCCGATCGATCGCTGACATCGCGGCATCGTTGCGGTTCGGGCCTGGGACACACCACCCGATTTGAGGGTCGCGCCGCAGCACCCCGCTGGCATCCTGCCGAGCACAGCGGACGAAGGGCCGCTCCCGAGCCCGCGGGAACCGTCGCGTGACCAAACCCAAGAGCATTCGCCTTAGTCTGGAGTTCCCCCCTTGCCCCTGAGTCGGTGATCTCGCCGCGGGGCTGATTTTTCCGTGCTTTGAGCGATCAGTGAGGGGGCCTGGAGGGTGCATAACGTAGCCATGTAATATGATGGGTATGGCTTGCTTAGTGGCGTCTAAGATGCC
>DAHXNE010000048.1 GCA_027366635.1 Gammaproteobacteria bacterium
TCAGCCGCGCATCCTGCTGTCGATGGCCGACGACGGCCTGCTGCCGCCGGCCATGAGCCGCTGTCATCCGCGCTTCAAGACCCCTTACGTGTCGACGGCGATCACGGGTATCGGCGCGGCGCTGATCGCCGCGGTCTTTCCCCTCGATGTGCTGGCGGATCTGATCTCGATCGGCATCCTGTTGGCGTTTGCGGTCGTGTGCATCGGCGTTCTGGTCATGCGCCACACCCGTCCGGACGTGCATCGCCCGTTCCGGGTCCCGTGGGCGGCGGTGCTGTGCCCGCTCGGGGCGGGCGTGTGTCTGGTCATGACCTATTTTCTCTCGGATGCGACCTGGATCCGGCTGGTGGTCTGGACGTTCTTGGGGGGGATGATCTACGTTCTGTACGGATTCAAGCACAGCAAGCTACGGTCCCGATGAGCGTGCCGGAGGCTGACGTGCTGGCGGGGACTCCGGCCGCCGACGGCTGGTGGATGCCGGCGGAGTTCGAGCCGCACGAGCGCTGCTGGATGCTCTGGCCAGAGCGGCCGGACAACTGGCGCGAGGGGGCGGGTCCGGCGCAGGCGGCTTTCGCGGCGGTGGCCGCCGCGATCGCGCGCTTCGAGCCGGTGTCGGTCGGCGTCTCGGCGCCGCAGCTGGCGGTGGCGCGCGCGCTGCTGCCGGACCGGGTCGCGGTCCATGTCGTGGCGCACGACGACTGTTGGATGCGCGATGTGGGGCCGACCTATCTGGTGAGCGGGCGGCCGGCGCTGCGCGGCGTGCATTGGCGCTTCAACGCCTGGGGCGGGCTCGACGGCGGGCTCTACCACCCCTGGGATCGCGACGAGCGGGTGGCCCTGGAGGTGCTCGCTTACGAAGGCCGGGGGCGCTACCGCGCGCCGATCGTGATCGAGGGCGGCGCGATTCACGTGGACGGACAGGGCACGGCGCTGCTCACCGAGGAGTGTGTCCTGAACCCGAACCGCAATCCCGGGATGACGCGCGAGCGCATGGAGACGGTGCTGCGCGAGTATCTCGGCGTGAAACATTGCATCTGGCTCGGGTTGGGCGTGTACAACGACGAGACGGACGGGCACGTCGACAATCTCGCCTGCTTCCTCCGACCGGGTAGGGTTTGTCTGCTCTGGACCGACGATCGGGCCGATCCGCAATACGAGCGCTCCCAGGCCGCCTGGGCGCGTCTCGCCGCGGCGCGCGATGCGCTCGGCCGCAGACTCGAGATCATCAAGCTGCCGATGCCGGGGCCGCTGTACATGACGGCGGGGGAGGCGCGCGGCATCGAGCCGAGCCCGGCGTGCAAGCCGCGTCGCGCCGGGGAGCGCCTGGCGGGCAGCTACGTGAATTTCTACTTCGCCAACGGCGGCATCGTGATGCCGCTGCTCGATGCGCGCACCGACGCTCAGGCGGCCCAGACGCTGCGGCGAGCCTGTCCCGATCGAGAGGTGGTTGGTGTGCCGGCGCGCGAGATCCTGCTCGGCGGCGGCGGCATCCATTGCATCACGCAGCAGGTGCCCGATCCGCGCGCCGCACGCGTCCGGCCCGACTCACTCGCCGTCGGCGCCGGTGGACCGTAGGGGTGTGCCTTCGCGCGAGATGCCCGCCAGCAGTGCCGCATAGCGCTCACGGTCGATGTTGCCGCCGGAGACAATGATCCCGACGCGCTGGCCCCGGATATCGAGCCCGCCGCCGAATGCGGCCGCAACCGCCAGCGCCCCCGTCGGCTCGATGACGATCTTCATGCGTTCGGCACAGAACGCCATGGCGGCCACCAGCTGCGCGTCGCTCACCGTGACGATGGCGCGGACGTGCGCCTGGATCACCGGAAACGTGTGCTGGCCCAAATGTTGGGTCTGGGCGCCGTCGGCGATCGTGTCGGGTGTCTCGATGTGCACGATGCGTCCGGCGCGCAGGCTCTGGCGGCCGTCGTCGCCCGCCTCGGGCTCGACCCCGATCACGGTGCAGCGCGGACAGAGCGCGCGCGCCGCGACGGCGCAGCCGGAAAGCAGTCCGCCGCCGCCGAGCGGTGCCAGCAACACGTCGAGGGGTCCGGCCTGCTCGATGAGCTCACAGGCCGCGGTGCCCTGGCCCGCCATGATGTCGGGATGATCGTAGGGTGGGATGAGCGTCAGGCCCCGTTGCGTGGCCAGGCGCCGGCCGATCGCCTCGCGGTCCTCGCGATAGCGATCGTAGAGCACGACCTCGCCACCGTAGTCCCGCGTGGCCGCGAGCTTGCCGCGCGGGGCGTCCCGCGGCATCACGATGACCGCGTGGCTGCCGAGCCGCCGGCAGGCCAGCGCGATCGCCTGGGCGTGGTTGCCCGAAGAGTAGGCGACCACCCCCGCGGCCCGCTGTGCCGGATCGAGCCGGGCCACGGCGTTGTAGGCGCCGCGGAACTTGAACGCGCCCATGCGCTGGAAGTTTTCGCACTTGAAGTAGAGGCGCGCGCCGGTCAGCCCGTCGGCGGTGGACGAGGTGAGCACGGGTGTGCGGTGCGCCACGCCATCGAGCCGGCGGCGCGCGGTCTCGATGGCGGGAAAGTCCAGGGCGAGGCCGCTCATGCCCGGCCCGCAGTCAGATCGACTCCGGCAACGGGATGAACTCCAGCTCGTCGCCGGGTACCTTCGGGAAGCGGCCCTCGCGCCAGTCGCGCTTGGCCTGCTCGATTCGTTCCAGGGAGCTTGCGACGAAGTTCCAGTAGATGTGGCGCTCACCCACCGGCTCGCCGCCGAGCAGCACGAGCCGGGCGCCGTTGGTGGTGCGCAGCGCGGCAGGCGCCCCGGCGGCGAACACCAGCATCCGACCCGGACCGGCACGCTCGCGCCCGCACGTGACATCGCCTTGCACGACGTAGGCGGCCCGCTCGGTGTACTCGTCGGTGACGGGAAACTCCGCTGCGGCCAAGAGCGAAACATCGGCATAGAACAGTGGCGAGAAGATCTTGACGGGAGCGCGGCGTCCGTAGGCCTCCCCGGCGAGGAGCCGGACCTCGGCGCCGGCGCGCTCGAGGGTGGGCAGCGTCTCGGCGGCGTGGTGATGGAATTGCGGAGCCGTCTCCTCGTGCTGCGTGGGCAGAGCGACCCACAGCTGCAGACCATTCAGGCGTGCGCCCCGGGTCCGCTGCTCGGGCCCGGTGCGCTCGGAGTGCACGATGCCGGCGCCGGCGGTCATCCAATTGACGTCGCCGGGCCGGATCGGCTGCTGCGATCCGAGGCTGTCACGGTGGATGATCTCGCCCTCGAACAGGTACGTGACCGTGGCGAGCCCGATGTGCGGATGCGGACGGACATCGAGGCCGCTGCCGGCCGGCAGCGCCGCCGGGCCCATGTGATCGAAGAAGATGAAGGGGCCGACCATGCGGCGCGTCGCCGAGGGCAACACCCGCCCGACCGTCAATCCACCGATGTCGTGGGATCGTGCCTCGAGAATCGTCGTGAGCTCGGCCGTTGTCGGCGAACCGGCGTGGACCGCCCCGGCTGTGGGCAAGGGACTCATACGCTCCCGCCTCGGGAACCGCTGGAGGGGAGTGATGCTAGCATGGCGCGCAGCGCACCAATGGAGGCGGATCATGAACATCGGATTCATCGGGCTGGGGAACATGGGTGGCGCCATCGCCGCGCGGCTGATCGCGGCGGGACATTCGGTGACGGTGTGGAATCGCTCGCCGGAGCCGGCCCGCCGGCTTGCCGAGCAGGGAGCCACTGCGGTTGCGACCGCGCGCGAGGCGTGCGCCGCCCCGGTGGTGTTCTCGATCTTGAGCGACGATCGGGCGGTGCGCGAGGTGCTGCTCGATGCCGCGCTCCCGGCCAAGCCAGGCAGCGTGCACGTCAACATGGCCACGATCTCGCCGGATCTCAGCGACGAGCTCGCCGAGCGGCTGGGCGATCAAGGCTGCGCCTACATTGCCGCGCCGGTCCTGGGCCGGCCCGATGTCGCGGCGGCAGGCAAGCTCAACATCGTCGCGGCCGGTCCGGCGGCCGATCTCGATCGCGTGCAGCCCCTGTTGGACTCGATCGGGCAGAGGACCTGGCGGTTCGGCGAGCGCGCCGCCCAGGCGAACGTCGTCAAGCTTGCCATGAACTTCATGCTGGCCGCGGCGATCGAGTCGATGGGCGAGGCGGCGTCGCTGGGCAGCGGCTACGGCATCGAGCCGGGCAAGCTGTTCGAGCTGGTGAGCCAGACGTTCTTTCCCGGGCCGGTGTATCAGGGCTACGGGCGGCTGATCGCGGCGGCCCGCGACGAGCCGGCCGGATTCAGGGCGCGGCTCGGGCTGAAGGACGTGAGGTTGGCGCTCGCGGCGGCCGAGGCGGTGAACGCCCCGATGCCGTTCGCGAGCCTGATACGCGACGCCATGCTCGAGGCGCTTGCCCACGGAGAGGGCGAGAAGGAGTTTGGCGTCGTGTTGGGCCGCTCGGCGATGCGCCGCGCGGGGCGGTAGCGCTCGCGAGTCGCCGGACGATCGTTTGCGCGCTCCGAGACCGCAGTGCGCCGGTGAGCGTCACAGCAGGCGCGCGGCCTCGTCGAGCCAGGTGCGCTGCGCCCGGCGATAGTGCGAGGGCGCCAGGCGCGCCTGCTCGAGCAGCTCGCGCGCCACCTTGCGCGCCTCCTCTCGCTGTCCCTGCCGCTCCAGCAGCTGCGCGTAGCGCACCGCCGCCTGGGCGCCGGGGTAGGCGTGCGCCAGGGTGCGATACTCTTCCAACGCGCGTTGCACGCTGCCCTCGGCTTCGAGCGAGCGCGCATACAGCAGGTGCCGCTCCGGGGAGTTGAAGTCCGGATTGTGGAGCATGAGCGCCTCGAGGGTCGAGCGGGCGGCGGACGCTTCGCCGTTGCCGAACTGCGCGCGCGCCAGACCGAGCATCAGATTCGGGTCGTATTCGTACAGGCCGGTCAGCGTCTGGCGGTACTGCTCGGCCGACTCGGCATAGCGGCCGTGCCGGGCCAGCTCATCGGCGTAGCGCTGGCGGCTCGCCACATTGCCGGTGAGCTCGGCTTCCTGCTGGAACCGGCGCAGATCCCCGAACGGATCGATGGCCTTCTTCAGCCCGCGCGCGGCGCGGTGCCCAGACCGCCCGCGCACCAGCTCCGGCAAGAGCTCCACCGCGGTATAGGCCAGGGCCCCCAGCAGAGGCAGGAACAACATCACGAAGACCCAGATCCAGCTGCGCCCGGTCTTGATGCAATGGATGATCAAGGCGATCGAGAGGATGTAGGGGAGCGCGGCGTACAGCAGATACGTCATGGAGCCTGATATCCTACCGCATCGGGCCTGCCGTATCGCGCTGCCGTCCGTTGCGGACGGGATGGGGCTGGATGCTGGTATTCTCGCCCGAATCGCTGCCTTTTCTCGCCGGAACACTGAATGAAGCGCTCGGAGACGGCCGGCATTCGGCTCGGGGTGCTGGGTCTTGTGGTTTGCCTTTGGCTTGCGCCCGCGGCGCACGCCACGGCGCCAACGGCCTCGGCCTGTCCTTCTGCGGCCGTGCGTTGCCGCCCGGCGCTTCCCGCGGGGGTGTACGTCACCGATCCGGACGCGTTGCGGCCCGGCGCGGCGCGCCGCCCGCGTATCGGCTTGGTTCTGTCCGGTGGTGGGGCCCGCGGCATTGCCCAGATCGGCGTGCTCGAGGTGCTGCAGAAGCTGCGGGTGCCGATCGACGCGATCGCCGGCACGAGCATGGGGGCGGTGGTTGGCGGCCTGTACGCAAGCGGCCTGACGGCCCGGCAGATCGCCGCGATGGTGCGCTCGCTCAATTGGCGGGAGGCGTTCCGCGATCAGCCGCCGCGACAGGATCTCACCCTGCGACGCAAGGAGGAGGATGAGAACTTCCTGGTCCATTTCCGCATCGGGGTCAAGAACTGGCATCTGGTGTTTCCCCAGGGGTTGATCGAGGGGCAGAGCCTGACCGAGTTGCTGCGCCGCCTGACGCTGCCCGTCGCCCGCATCACGAATTTCAACGATTTGCCCACGCCTTTTCGCGCTGTCGCCACCGACCTCGCGACCGGCAACGAAGTGGTCATGAGCTCCGGTGATCTGACCAGCGCCATGCGCGCCAGCATGTCGGCGCCGGGAGTGTTCGCGCCCGTGCCGCGGGACGGCCGGATGTTGGTCGATGGCGGCCTGGCGGACAATGTGCCGATCGACGTCGCTCGCGCGATGGGCGTGAATGTGCTGATCGTGGTCGACGTGAGCTATCCGCTGCAGCCGGTTTCGCGGTTGCACGGCGTGGCCGGCATCAGCGCCCAGGCGCTCGCGATCCTGATGGCGCGCAAGTCCGAGCGCGAGCTGGCGACGCTCGGGCCGCACGACATACTGATCCGCCCCAAGCTGAAGGGCATCTCCTCGTTCGACTTCGGCAATGTGAACCGGCTGCTCGCCCTCGGGCAGAGCGCGGCCTGGAGGATGCGCAAGCGGCTCGAGGCGCTCTCGGTGAGCCCTGCGGCGTATCGGCGCTACCAGCGCCGCCGCGCCGCGCTGCGCCGGCCGCCGCCGCGCGTCGCGTTCGTGGAGGTCGAGACCGGCTCGCGGCAGTTCTCCGCGTCGATCGAACATCTGTTCGACGACATGGTGGGCAAGCGGCTGAATCCCGATGCGATCGCCCGGCGCATCACCACGCTGTACGGCCTGGGGGGGCTCGACACGCTCGATTACCAGCTGGTGCGCCGCGGTAGGCGCTATGGGTTGCTGATCGACGCGCGCGGCGCTTCGATCGGGCCGAACTATCTGCGTTTTGGCTTGAGCCTGCGCGATGACTTCGCGGGCGACGCCACCTACGAGGCGGGAGCCCGCTACGTCATGTCGGAGATTACCCGCTCGGGCGGGGCCTGGGTGACGGACGGGGAGATCGGCCAGACCACGCGGCTGGCGAGCGAAGTGTTTGTGCCGTTCTCGAAGTTCTCGGGCTGGTTCGTCATGCCGCGCGTCTCGGTCCAGGCGAGCGATCTGCCGTATCTGGTCGGCCAGAGCATGCGCGCCGACTATCGCGTGCACACGTTCCGTTACGGCCTGGATGTCGGCAAGCAGTTCGGCGATTGGGGCGAGGTGCGCGCCGGGGTATACCGCGAGGAGGGGCATTCGCGCCTGAACCTCGGCGACCCCTCCGATCCGCTGCTGCCGTTCCCGGCGCTGCAGCCGCTTGGCTCGGTGACCTACTTCCTGCGCTTCAGTTACGACACCCTCGACAACATCGATTTTCCGCACTCCGGCGAGCAGGTGGCGCTGCAGTGGAGCAGCGCGCACCAGGTGATCGGCGGCGAGTCGAGCTACAACCGGGTGACGTTCAATTTCCTGGCGGCGCATACCTGGCGCGACCGCAACACCGTGGCCTTCTCCGCCTCCGCCGGCAGTCTGCTCAACCGACCCGTCAATCTGGAGATGGAGTTCCCGATTGGCGGCTTTCTCAACCTGTCGGGGCTGCAGCAGTATTCACTGTATGGGCCGCACTACGGCATCGCCCGCCTGCTGCTGTATCGGGAAATCGACCGCGGCGCGCCGGGTTATCTCGGCGTGCCGGTGTACCTCGGCATGTCGCTCGAGGCGGGCAACGTGTGGCGGAACATGAGCGACATCCACTGGAGCACGCTGCGCGAGGACCAGAGCATCTTCCTCGGGCTCGAGACGTTCCTCGGGCCCGTGTATGTCGGTACGGGCTTCGACGACCACGGTGACCAGTCGTTCTACCTGTTCCTCGGCCGGACGTTCTGAGCGCGGTGGCCGGCGGGAATTCGCCTAGATGCCGTGGCTCTCGACCAGGTTCTCGACCTTCTCGAAGCGCAGCGCGGGCTTGTCTCCGGAGCGGGAGTACAGGTGGCGCCGGCTCATCTCAGCGAGCTGCGCATCGCGCTCGGCCGCGGTGGCGTACCAGTGCAGGCGGTGCCATTCGGGCCCGACGAGCTTGCGAAAGGGATCCCCGGACAGCAGGCTGACGCGCACGCCGTAGGGCCGCTGCCGCTCCTCGGGGTCTGTCTTGAGGTTTTGTGACTGACTGATTCCCATGGCGGGCGAAGCTTACGGCGGCGGCTGCGCCGGGCGCAAGCGGGGCGGGCGGAGGCGGTATCATTCGTCGCGGAGGACACAGACCATGGCGTCAATGCACAAGAGACTCACTCTGCCTGGTGCCGGCGAGGCGCTGCCTGGCCGTGCCGCCGCGCTCGAGGTTCCCGCCGAGCACTACGTCAACGGCCATCGCGTCGTGCCGCCCTTCCCGGCGGGGCTGCGCGAGGCGCTGTTCGGGCTCGGCTGCTTCTGGGGCGCCGAGCGGCTGTTCTGGGAAATGCCCGGCGTCTATTCGACCGCCGTTGGGTATGCGGGCGGTCTGACGCCGAACCCCACGTACCGGGACGTCTGCACTGGCCTGACGGGGCACGCGGAGGTCGTGCGTGTCATCTACGCTCCGGGACGCATCGGCTACGAGGATCTGCTGAAGGCCTTCTGGGAGTCTCACGACCCGACCCAAGGCATGCGCCAGGGGGGTGACGAAGGCACGCAGTATCGATCCGTCATCTTCACTGCGGACGAGGCGCAGCGCGAGGCGGCAGAAGATTCACGGCGCGCGTATCAGGCGCGGCTCACGGCCGCCGGGCTGGGCAGCATCACGACTGAGATCGCGCCGGCAGCGACGTTCTATTACGCCGAGGCGTATCACCAGCAATACCTGGCGAAGAACCCAGATGGATACTGCGGGCTGGGAGGGTGCGGCGTGCCCTTTAAATTCGCGCAGTTGCAGCCGGAGGAGAAGGCGTAGATCGAGCCACACCAAGGTCTGAGTCTTCCCTGGAAATTATGAGGCTCCATGCGACCCGGAGTCGACCGGGCGGCACGCGCCTGCGCCGGTCATGGGGCTGATTCTTGGGGATTTCTTGCTTCGGGGGCGAGTATCATCAGCCCCGCCTTGCTGCGATTTTCGAGGGCTGCAGGAGCTTCGGCGGCTGCGGGCTGGGGTATTCCCATGCGGTCTGACCGGGCGCGCAGCGCGCGAACGGCGGCCGCGATCCACGTGAATCCGAGGTTCGAATCATGGCCATTGTGGTGATGATCCTGTTGTCCGTGCATGCGCTCGCCGGAGTGTTCTGGGTCGGCTCGACGCTGGCGCTCACGCACTCGTATTTCGAGATCACGCCGAAGCTGTTTCGTGCGCAGATGGTGGCCGCCGCGCTTGCGATCGCGGCAGGCTTGGCGCTCTGGGGGGTGGTCATTCGCGGCGCGCAGGGCCCCATGGCCAACACGCTGGCGGTGGGAGCACTATTTGCGGTGATTGCCGCCGGCGTGCAGGGTGGAATGCACCGCCGCAACCCAGTGCGTGGGCAGCGAATTGCCGCAGTGCTGCTCTCGGCCACGGTGGTCTGCATGGTGATCTCGCCGTATGTACGCTGAGGCGGTCTGAGCGGCGTCGCGAACGTGCAATGACCGCCCTCTGAGCTGCCGTGCGGTCCGAGGGTCCAGAGCTTTTTCCGCGAGAGGATGCGACCCTGCGGGCGCTGGCCGCTCGATCCGCCGCAGCAGGGTCGTAGAGCTTCGCCGCCCACCGGCAGAGGGTGCGGCTGTGCTCGGGCGGCAGCTGCGCCGACGGCGCAAAATGCGAGCTGACGGCGCAGCTTGGGCGCGCGTTCCTGCCGACATTCCGGGCCGGGGCCGTGCACTTGCGATCGATGTGCACAGCGCACCAGATCGTCACCGTCGGCACCCACCCGAGCCTCGGGGCGCGGGTTCCCGAACTGCGCAGCGTCCCGGGCTCAGGGCGCCCCAAGCCGCCGCTACCGGGCAGGCGTATACTCCAAGCCTCGGGGTAATGTTGGAGGAAGCCGCTATGCGAGCCGCTAGCGTATCTCGATCCGTTCTTGCCGCCCTGGCCGCGGTGGTTTTGTCCATGCTCGCGCCAGCCTTGGCGGCCTCGCCGCCGGTACAGGCCGCCTGGGTGACGCGGCACGTGCAGTTCGTCTACCAGAGCTTCACGACACGCTACACCTGTAGCGGTCTGCGCAGCCAGATTGTGCACATGTTGACCCGGCTCGGTGCCCGGGATCTGAGAGTCCGCACCGTGGGGTGTGTCAGGCTCGAGGGTCCGGAGCCTTTTCCGGGCGTGGATGTGACCATGCAGGTCCTGGTGCCGGCCGGGCGGGCTGGCGCGGGCGCGCCGCATGTCGCGGCCCACTGGCGCAAGGTGGTGCTGATCTCGGGTATGGCGAGCCTGAACCAGGCGGGTGATTGCGACCTGGCCGAGCAGTTCCATCGTACCTTTCTGCCGGCTTTCGCCACCCGCAACGTGGTCCTGCATGCCAGCTGCGTGCCGCACCAGGTCGACCTGGGAACCTATCTCAGCGCCGAGGTGTTGGCCGCGGATTCGCCCGCGCCCGGCGGACGCTGAGGGCGGCGGCGCAGTCGCAGTCCGGCCGACCCCGCGTGCCCCGGATCAAGCGGACTCAATTCGGCGGGTTGCTGCTGGGGTTCTGCTCCTGTAGCGGGAAGGCTTCAGCTCCGGAGCCCGCCTGCGGTTGCGCCGCGGGCGTCGCCGGTGTTGCCGGGGCTGCGGCCTGTACCGGTGCCGCAGCGAACCCGGAGGCCTCGTCCACCGCGTCGACGAAGCTGGTCGCCGCCGTGTTGTCGCTGGTGACCTCGCCGGAGAGGATCTGCGAAACCCGTACGTTCGGGTCGTGGTAAAACGCGGCATCCGCGCCTTGATCGGCGGTGAGTTCCGCGCCGTTGACCGAGACCCCAGCGAACAGGCCCTTGTTGTGGGCATAGGAATATACGGCGGCGTTGAACGTCTGAACCGTGGCTGCGGAGGCTTCCCTCCCGACCGGACCGGCCGCGACGGAGGCGTCGACCCCGAGGGTTACCTTGCCGCCGCTCAGGCCTGCCACGCCCTTGCGCGAGGTGAACACCAGCACCAGGTCGGTTTTCTGTACGCCCCATTGAAAGCCGAAGCTGCCGCCGGCGAGTGTGATGAACACCGGACTGGAGAAGCCGCCGTTCGGCGTGCGCGCCACGAGTACGCCATGGCCGAAGCGGCCCCCGAAGAAGAACGCCACCTTGGTCAGACCGGGAATCACGGCGACGGCATAGGCACGCTGGAGCAGCCACTGCGGGATACCCTGATCGCGGGTACCCCTCAGATCGTTCAGGACCTGAGTGGCCAGCAGCAGGCGACCTTCCTGCAGGGCCTGGGCGTGTGCCGCGACTGTCGCCAGCGCGAACAGCAGCCCGGCCAGCGCGGAAAATACACGGGAACGAATGCGCATGTCAGGTTTACTCCGGTGCTCGGGCAGATCGATCACGGCTCGTGGATCAGGCGGCACAAACAACCATGGCCGTCTCGGGGCGAAGCTTACCCCAGAAGACGCGGCGAAGGGAGTTGGCGGCGCGCGCGCCGTGCGATTCAGCGCTCGTTCAGATCCGTGAGTCGGCGCGCGTCAGCCGCCGTCCCGGCCGGCGAGTTGTTCGAGCGACGCTCCGGCGAGCCGGAATACTCGCCAGTCCTCGAGTGGTTGCGCGCCCAGGCGGCGGTAGAAGGCGATCGCGCCCGCATTCCAGTCGAGGACGGCCCAGTCCACGCGGGCGCAGCGTCGCTTAATGGCCACACGTGCCAGGTGTTGCAGCAACTGGCGGCCGATCCCGCGTCCCCGCGCCTGGGGCGTGACGTAGAGGTCCTCGAGATAGATTCCGGGCCGCCCCGTGAATGTCGAGAAGTTGTGGAAGAACAGCGTGAAGCCGGCCGGCGCGCCATCGAGGCGGGCAAGCAGGACCTCGGCGAAGGGGCGCTCGCCAAACAGGGCGGCGTGCAAGTCGGCCTCGGTGGCGATGACCTCGTGCTCCAGGCGCTCGTAGTGGGCCAGCTCACGGATAAACCTCAGGATTTGTGGCACGTCGGCCGCGCTGGCCGGTTGGATCTCGAGCATGCCGTCTCTACCCAGTGCTTTGCAGACCCTGAGCGATGCCCGCGATGCTGATCAGCAGCGCCTCGAACAGGTCGCGATCGGCGCGCTCGCCGGCGCGCCACCGGCCCAGCAGGTCGACCTGCATCAGGTTCATCGGGTCGATGTACGGATTGCGCAAGCGGATGCTGCGCTGCAGCACCGGCTCGCCATCGAGCAACTCGGTGACGCCCTTGAGCTTCAGCACCTGCTCGCGTGTCAGCAGGTACTCGGCGCGGATGAGCTCGGCGAAAGGGAGCAGCCCTTCGGGCACGAGCGCGTGGTAGGCCGCGGCGATGTCGAGATCGGCGCGCGCCAGCATCGATTCGATGTCGTCGATGAGATTGCGCAGGAAGTACCACTGTTCGTAAGCGGCGCATACCACGGCTGCGCCGTGGCGCTCGCCGGCGGCCTTCAAGCCCGAGCCGGCGCCGAACCATGCGGGCAGCAGATTTCGGGTCTGTGTCCAGGCGAACACCCAGGGCGCCGGCAGCAGCTTGGCTATGCCGCTACCCTCGTGACGGTGCATGGTGCGCGAGCCAACCTGCATGCGCTCGATGACGTCGATCGGCGTCGCGGCGCGAAAGAACTCGTGGAAGCCGCGCTGTTCGTACACCAGCGAACGGTAGACGTCACGGCTCACCGCGGCGATCGTGGCGGCGCACGCGATGTGCTCGGACGCGACGGGGCGTGGGGAGCCCTCGAGGGTTGTCCGGCTGAGCGCATTGAAGGCCCGCTCCAGGGTGCGCAGGGCGATCGGGCCCAGGCCGTAGCCCTGGCTGATGGTCTCGCCCTGCTCCCGCAGGCGCAGTGTGCGATTTATGACGCCCGGGGGGGCGGAGCGCACTAGTCGGTCGACGCGTCCTCCGCCGCGCGCCAGACTCGCGCCGCGCACGTCCATGAGCGTGAACTGCTGGTGGGCGGCTGCGAGGGTTTCGGCTAGCGCACGCTGTGCCTGATGGATCGCGAACCGCGAGGCGCACGGACCGGCATCCATGTTGCTGTCGGAGTAGCCGATCAGTACGTGCTGGCTGCCGCCGCGGTTCTCGAGGTGGCGGCGATAGACCGGCTCGGCAAGCAGTTGCTGCATGATCGCGCCGCTGCGCTCGAGCGCGACGATCGATTCGAGCTGCGGGGCCACATCCAAAGCGACCTCCCCAGTGTTGCGGTCGAACACGGACGCCCAGCGCGCGAGCAGCAGGGCTGCGAGCACGTCATCGGCGCCCTCCGTGCCGCTCACCACGAATGAACCGATCGCCTCGCCACCGTAGCGGTGGCGCATTTGCGCAAAGGTCTCGAACACCGCCAGGTTGCGCCGCGCGAGCGCATCGAGTTCCACGCGCGGACCGAGGTCTTTCTCCAGCGCCCCGATCAGCATCCGGGTCCGCTCGGCGCTCGGGCGCCGCGGCCAGAGCGGATCGTCGCTCCCTTGCGCGATGATCCGATGCAGGACGCTGGCGTGCTGGCGCACATCGAGACAGGCCAGGTGAAAGCCGAAGGTATCGATGCGGCGCAGCAAGCGGCGGATCTGGAACAGGCCGGCGTGCGCGCCCTGGTTGGCCTGCAGACTCTCGGCGATCAGCTGTACGTCGTCGCGGAACTGGCGCGCGCTGCCGTAGCTGTTGCCCCGGCCGTCCTGGGTGTCGCGCAGGCGCAGCGCGAGCTGCGAGAGGAACAGGCGGTAGGGCATGCGGTCCCGGCGGCCGCGCATGGCGGGGCGTGCGCCCGGGGCGAGCCGTGTGTAGTCCTCGATCCGCTGGCTCAGCTTGCGCGAGACGCCGATGCGCCGCTCGCCCTGCGAGAGCCGCTCGGCAAGTTTCTGGCAGTCGGCGATGTAGGCGCCGAGGAGCATGTGTTGGTGGCGGGCCAGGGTCTCGCGGATGGTCTTGGCGTGCACGTCGGTATGACCGTCCATGTCGCCGCCCACCCATGAGCCGAAGCGCAGAATGCAGGGTAACTCGAACGAGTCGCTCGGCACGGCGAAGACCTTGGCGAGCGCGAGCGCGATTTCCTCATAGAACGTCGGCACCACCCGATACAGGATCTCGACCAGGTAGAACACGACCTGCTCGCGCTCATCGCCCACCGTGAGCTGCTTGCGTGGCAACTCCTCGGTCTGCCACGCGGTCGTGAGCTCGAAGCGGATCGCGTTCCACAAGCTGCGTGCCTCTTGCGGTATCAGCGTCGGATCGAGGCGTTCGAGCAGGCGCTGCGCGATGCGGTGCTGTTTGCGCAACAGCGTGCGCCGCACCGCATGCAGGGCGTGGGCGGCGAACACCGGCTCGATGTGCAGCGAGCCGATGAGCGTGAGCGTTTCCTCGAGACTCATGCCGCGCTGGCGCAGCTCGGCGATGGCGCTCTCCACGCCGCCCGGCTGCGGATGCTCGGTGCCGCGGAAGTACTCGCGGCGCCTGCGGATGCGATGCACGTTCTCGGCGAGATTCATCGTGCGGAACCACATGGAGAAGGCGCGCAGAAGATCCCGGGCGAGCACCGGGGTGCGGTCGCGAACAGAGGCGTGAAGCTCGGCCGCCGCCTGCGGATCGCCCTCGCGCCGGGCAATGGCCGCGCGGCGGTCAAGCTCGACCAGCTCGAACAGCGCCTCGCCGCCTTGCTCGCGCAGGATCTGCCCGATCAGCTCCCCGAGCGCATGTACGTCGGCGCGTAGGGCCGAGTGCTCGGGCGGAAATTGAATGTCACTGCGGTTCACCTGAACGTGGGATTGTAGCGTAGGCCGCGCCCTGTCCGGTGAGCGGCGCGCTCACGAAGGTGGGAATTGGCCCGACGGACGGTGATTGAGGCGTGTGGTCTGGAGCTGCCGGCGGGCAAGGCACAGGTGCTGTGGGACCAGCGAGCGGCGGCGGCCATCAGACGGCACGAGCGAGAATCATCCGAGCCGCAACTGCGGCTGCACCAGCGGATCGGCCGAGCTCGAGCGTGAAAATGCGCGGCTTGTCCAAAGGAGAGCAGGCGCAGATCCCTGGCGGTGAGGGCGGTTGCTGGGGCGTCGTATTGCATCTATAATTAGACCTACTTGGGTCCATTACTGGACGTGCTCGCATGACCGCCGAAACTCGCAAATCCTCATCGACCCTCGCAGGGCGCGACGTGCGGATATTCAGGGACACGCCGCTCTCATTCGTCGACGGGGGCCTTGTCTCCATGATCGAGCATCAGCGCGCAGGGCTGGCGTCCGGCGTTGTCGGGGTGATCTCCCGGAAGCTCGATCTGAGCGTCGATGCACTGCTGGCCACTCTGAAATTGCCGCGCAGCACGGTGAAAGCTCGTCAGGCCAGCGGTAAGAATCTCTCCGAGCAAGAAGCCGAGCGAATGGTGCGGGCCGCCCGGATCTTCAAGCGCGCCACGGAAGTGCTTGAAGATGAGGAGGACGCCCGGAGCTGGCTGAAACAGCCCCTTCGAGCCCTCGGTGGCGAGCCGCCGCTGTCTTTCCTCGATACCGATGCCGGTTACGACATGGTCGAGGACGAGCTGAAGCGCATCGAATACGGCATCGTGGCTTGAGGCCCATGCGGTTCTGGCGCATTGCCAAGGAGACCGTCAAGTACCCAGCCGATGATATGAGCGGGGGAGGGGTCGCCGCAGCGGGCGGCCGCTGGAATCACAAAGGCTGCGCACTGGTGTATGCGTCGAGCTCCATCGCGCTTGCTTGCCTCGAGACGCTGGCTCATATCGGCGCCGGTATCGCGGCGCGGAATCGGTATCTGGTCGAGATCACCGTGCCGGAGCGAGTCTGGAAAGCCCACCGCACGCAATCCCTCGCAGCGCTCTCTTCCCAGTGGAGCGCAGAGCCGCCGGGCATTTACTCCATGACCGTCGGCACGGAGTGGGTTCGCAAGGGAGCCAGCGCCTTACTCGCCGTACCCTCGGTCATCATCCCGGAAGAGATCAATGTCTTGATCAATCCGAATCATCGGGACGCAAAGAAGATCACTGCCCGGGTGGTTCGGCAGTTCGTGTACGACCCGCGTCTCGCGGCGGGCAGGTTCACGTAGGCCGGTCGGGGCGCTAGAAGCCGTCGGCGCCGTCCTCCGTCGGCCCGTGACGGCCCCCCCCGGCATTTTTATCCTGCATCTTTGGGCCAGCCGTTACCTGGAGTCTCCTCGGGTGCTCCGGCGGTCTGGGCCGGGGGCTGATTTCGGGGCGCGGGTATTTTTGAGCTGTGCGCCGGGAGTCGTGCCGCGCGAGCCGAGCACCGGAACGTAATGGTGGTACGCTCTACTGTCCCTGAAAAGCGACAAGGCTATGGACGGGCACGTCCAGGGCCTGCAGACGGCGGGCGCCGCCGAGTTCCGGCAGGTCGATGACGAAGCAGGCCGCGAGGATCTCGGCCCCGAGGGTACGCAGCAGCTTGACGGCCGCCTCCGCAGTCCCGCCGGTGGCGATCAGATCATCGACCAGGAGTACCTGTTCTCCCGGCGCTATGGCATCACGGTGCATCTCCATCTCGTCGAGACCGTACTCGAGCGAGTACGCCACACGCACCGTCTCGTGCGGAAGCTTGCCCTTCTTGCGGATGGGGATGAAGCCGGCGCCGACCTGGTAAGCAACCGCACCACCGAGGATGAATCCGCGCGCCTCGATGCCGGCCACGTGGCCGATCGGCCGATCGATCCAGGGCCGCGACAGCTCCGCCACCGCCAGTTGGAACATCGGTGCGTTGCCGAGCAGCGTGGTGATGTCCCGAAACAGAATCCCGGGCTTCGGGTAATCGGGAATGCAGCGGATGGCGGTGCGCAATGCGTCGCGGGCAGCGGGATCCATGGCTAGACTGTACACGGGTTGTGCCTGGATTGTGTCATGATCGATCCATGGAGGCGATCGATCTTCTTTTGAGCCGCCGCTCGGCGGCGGACCTGCATGAGCCAGGGCCCGATGCGGCGACACTGGAACTGCTGCTGGCAAGCGCGGCGCGCGCGCCCGATCACGGTCGGCTGCGCCCCTGGCGCTTCATCGTGATCCAAGACGCGGCGCGCGAGCACTTTGGCGCGCTGCTCGCCGATCAGTTGCGCCGCCTGCGGCCGGCCTCGACTCCCGAAGCGATCGAGCGGGAGCGACTGAAGGCGTTTCGTGCGCCGCTCATCATTGCCGTGGCGGCCGTGAAGGATCCGCGCTCCACGGTGCCGATGATCGAACAGGTCCTGTCGGCGGGGGCGGCTGCGCAGAACATTCTATTGGCGGCGCGCGCGCTCGGATTCAATGCCGTGTGGAAGACCGGAGGCGCCGCGTACGACGACGACGTGAAGCGCTCCTTGGGCATCGCGCCCGCCGATGCGCTCGTGGCGTTTCTCTATGTCGGCACCGAGACGCGGCCTCGGGACGCGCAAGCGCCCCGACAGGATTGGCGCGACCGAGTCTGCTACTGGCAGAGCCCGGCGGTGCCGAACGCCTAGCGCGGTGACACCGGAAAGTGAGCGAAGATCTGCTGAACGGATCTGTCGATCGACCGCCCCGGGTGACTCATCATGCCGTGCGAGAGCGTCGAAATGGCCGTGCCGCTCCACACCACCGAGCGATCCGCACGGTCGATCAAAGAGATGGTCAGCGCCGACTTGGTCACGGTGTAGACGTTATTATAGAAACCGCCGCCCCAACCCCAGCCGCCCCATGGGCCGCCCCAGCCCCAAGGGCCACCCCAGCCGCCACCCCAGCCGCCGCCCCATCCACCCCAACCCCAGCCGCCCCACGGGCCGCCCCAGCCGCCTCCCCAGTAGGGCCCGGCCGCGTAAGACCGCACGACGCTGTGCACGCGTACGCGGAAATTCACCAGCAGATCAGGGTAAGCGTTGGCCGCTACGAGCGTATAGCCGCGCGATTCCATCTGGCGCGTGACATCGTGCTCAAGCAGCTGGGTCGTCAGCGATTTGTACGGTCCGTGATCGGTGCCCGGGTGGGCTACATACGCGAACGTATGCGCGCTGGCGAGATTGGCGCCCATGGCCATCCGTGTACGGATCACCGGTCCGGTGGCGCACGCCGCCAGCATCAATGTGGCTCCAGCCGCGGCCAGTAGCCCGATGAATTTCGTTACTCGCATCACGGACTTTGCGTCCATCGTTGCTGCCTCTGCCAAGTATCGACCATTGAAACGTCCGAGGGTTCCGGCGGTTGACGCCGATCGGAGACGTGGCCTCCGGAGTGCTGCATGCCCCGAAGCCGATCGCCCAAGGATCACTCTACACCGCCGGAATCTCTGGCGGTAGCACAGCGGCTCCGACGGCCGGGCGCCGCGCCGGCGATACGCCCTGGGGCACGGACCGGCGGCGGCCGTCCGTCGATCAAGTCGCCGGCGTGACTGTGATGCAATAGTCCTCGCCGGCCCACCGGCCGTCCGATTGGTGTCGGTACGTCAGGTCGATTTTCTGTCCCGCTTGCAGCGAACGGGTGTCGATCTCGACCAGATGCAGACCGAGGGGATTGGGCTCGGTGGCGCGCTCTTGCGTGTCGTGCCAGCCGTCGAATCCCCATCGAAACAGTCCCGCTTGCGTCAGTGCGAGTGTCAGCGAGGCGCCTGCGGGCAGCCCGCTGGGTGGCGCATGGGGCAACCAGAACACGCGCTTCAGGGGCGGACGCTTGCCGCCATAGCGAGTCCAGACCGGTTCCGGCCGGTCGAAGGGCCGGCCAAGCGCGCGCGCGGCGGCAAGCTTGATGAACTCCGCGTGCGCCCACACCAGGGGCATGGCGCTGCCGGTCGGCCGGCCCGGCTCGAGGAAGCGTTTGGCGATGGGCTCGGCATCCCAGACCTGCTCGGGCAACATCCCGCCGCTGGAGGCCATGCGGACCATCGCTTGCAGCAGCGGCAGCGGATCGCGCCCGGCGGCAAGCTCGTAGTGACCGCGTTCGCCGCTGAGCAGCGGCCAGGCCCGGCCCCGGCCGGTGCCGTCGTACGCCGAGCCGTCGTCATGCTCGCCGTAGCCGTCGTCGTTGTAGCGGCGCCAGCTCGGCCCGCTCGGCGTGTCGACCTTCAACAATGCATCGACCAGCCTGATCGTGTCGAGGACCAGAGGATCATCCGGGGCGCGCAGGCCAAAGCGCACCAGTTGCAGGAAGTCGACGCCGACCTGGGCATCGGCGGGCAGATCCGGATCGATGGCCTGGTTGCGGATCGGCAGGACATTCTGCAACGCGCCGCGGTCATGCAGCGCATCGGCCGGCGCCACACGCACGTAATACCCGCGAATCCCGTGCTCTTTGGCGAGCGGTGTGCCGCACACCGCCGTCCACTCCTCGAGGCTCGCGTTCCAATAGTCTGCTATCGCGAGGGCAAGCTCCCGCGCGGCGGGCTCGAGGTGCGAGGCGCCGCACACCAGCGCGGCGATGCATGCCGAGAGCGTGAACGTGTTGATGCCGGCGTCCTCTTCCCAGCGGTCCTGGTCCGAGATCGGTCCGTTGCGCACGATGAACGCGAGCGCGCGGTGAATCATGCCCGCAACGTGCACCCCGTCGAGCGCCTTGCGCTCGTGCAGCGCGTCGGCGAGCATCACCGGGAAAGCGGTCTCGTCGAGCTGCACGGCGGTCCAGTACGGCGTGCCGCCGAGCCACTGATTCTGATTCCAATGGCCATCGGCCAGTTGCGTCGCTCGCAGGTAGCGCAGCGTGTCGAGCGCCTCGCGCGTGGCGCCGAAGGCGAGCAGCGCGCCGGCGCATTCACACAAGTCGCGCGGCCAGACCAGGTGATATCCGGCGCGCTCATCCTTGGTGTTGCCCCACGGCACGCTCAGACTGGCGACCATCGCGCCGGGGAAAGTCTTGCAATGGTGCGACCGCAGCACCATGGTCGAGACGCGGAACTGCTCGCGGCACTCCGGCGGCAACGAGCCGGTGATCGGGGCGCGCGCCGCGCACTCCTTCTGCCACGCGGACCAGTCGTTGATCTGTCGCCGCCAGTTCGCCTCGAACGGCTCGAAGAGCGCCGACAGCGCCAGGGTGGCTGCCGACTCGGTGCTGCTGCTGATGCCGAGGGCGAGAACCGCCTTGCGCGGCAGTTCGCCCATCACGGCGACGTTACCCGGGCCCGCGCAGTCGTACTCCCATTGCATCGCGCCGTTGCGCGCAAAGTCCTGCCAGCCGTCGCTGGTGCCGACGTAGCCGCAGCTGGCGCGCCCCCACGCGTTGTGTTGATCCGGATCGACCGCCCCGAGCGCAAGCGCGAACGGACCCTGCTCGCCGAGTAGCAGCCGATGGCCGCGGTGATCGGCCACGCGCACTTTGTTGTCGTGCCCGGTCCCGCCGAGATGCGCAGAGAGCAGCGCGTACGGGCGCAAACCCGCCTCGCCGGTGAGCTCGACCTCGATCAGCAGCGCGTCCCGCTCGGCGCATGGCACGATCCGCAGCGTCAGATCGAATCGCTCGTGGTGATGCACGACGTGCACCGCGGGAATCCCGGAGCCGGCGAGGGTGAGGGTCGGTTTGCCGAGGCGCTTGACCTCGACCCAGAAGCCCTTGCCGTCGGCGACGATGAAGCCGAGATCGCGAATCTGCGGAATGTCGACGCGCGGATAGTAGACCTCGTTGACGATCCCGCCGCCGACGGTGAACCACAACCGCGAGCGCCCAAGCGAGCAGCCGACGACGTCCTTGGCACTACTGCACCAGGTGGGCGATAGGCCCGGTGCCCCCGGAGCGTCGCGTGAGCCGGTTTCAGTCATGATTCTTCAGTCTCCATCTGGACGGGCGCTTTACTTAGAGCCCAAACGTGGCCCTGCGTTGAGCTGTTCCCGACAGCGCACGCATGACCTCGGTCCCGCAGGACCTTCCATCCGGTTCGCGCTTCGTTGCGGTCGGATTCGCCTTGCTCGGCTGGGCCGAGTGGCGTCACGGATCCGCTCCACGCGCTTTACGTTCCGCCCTCTCGGCGGTAGAGGCTTTCACCCGGCTGATATTATATACAGATACTCGAACCGACGCAAGGTCTGGGCGAAATCGTACCGGCGGGCGGACATCCCGGCGCGCCTCGGGGTATGCGACGGGCCGCGGATCGCCACCGCGCCGCACGCCGGTGTGCGGCGTCAGCCGCCCGAGCGTTTGGCCTCCCAGCCTCGCCGGCACAGCTCCGCCACGAGCCGGTCGCGATGCTCGCCCTGAATCTCGATCCGCCCCGCGTGTACCGCGCCGCCGGCGCCGCAGAGCTTCTTGAGCTCGCGCGCGAGCGTCTCGAGCTCGGAGTCGCCGAGCGGCAGGCCTACGATCACCGAAACGGCCTTGCCGCCGCGGCCGGCGATCTCTCGCCCGACCCGTACTCGCGCCGGCTCGGCCGGCGTTCCCGCCGGGCCGGCCGTGGAGCGGGGGGATGGGCGGGGCGCGTTACGCAGCACAACGCCGCGGGCGGTGCGGTAGGATTTCATCGGTGGGATTATGGCTATTGCGCCCAGCTCCGCCAATCCGCCGTCGCCGGCTGGACATGCGATATTCATTGCGTTGATCGTCCCTGTCGCGCATGGATTGGGACGTACGTTGCGGTTTTTGGGCGGTAAACTTCGCACCTTGCCGGAAAGCGGCGTGGTAAGGGCTCCAAAGTCATGTCGCAGTCGCGCCTGCACGTTCCGCATCCTCCGGCACGCCCCGGGGAAACACCGGATTTCAGCTACCTCAAGATTTCCCCGGCCGGCAGCGTGGCCCGGCCGGATACGCGTGCTGCGGCGCTGCAGATCGAGGCGCTCGGCACCGCAATGGTCCGCGTGCTCGATGAGCAGGGACAGGCCGTGGGCCCATGGAATCCGCACCTCGAGGCCGAAGAGCTGCGGGTTGCCCTGCGGCACATGGTGCTCACGCGTCGTTTCGATGAGCGCATGCAGCGCATGCACCGTCAGGGGCGGATCTCTTTCTACATGCAATCGACTGGTGAGGAGGCGGTGGCGGTCGCGCCGGCCATGGCGTTGCGGCCGGGCGATATGTTCTTCCCGTCCTATCGCACTCAGGGGCTGTTCGTGGTGCGCGGCAAGAGCTTGGTCGATCTGATGTGCCAATGCCTGTCGAACACGCACGACATGTGCCGCGGCCGGCAGATGCCGATCATGTATCACTGGGCCGAGGGCAATATCTTCTCGATCTCCGGCAACCTTGCCACACAGTTTCCGCAGGCGGTCGGTTGGGCAATGGCCGCAGCGATCAAGGGCGAGGATCATCTGGCGGCGACCTGGATCGGTGAAGGGGCGAGCGCCGAGGCCGATTTCCACCACGCCCTGACGTTCGCCGCGGTCTATCAGGCGCCGGTGATCCTCAACGTCGTGAACAATCAGTGGGCAATCTCCACCTTCCAGGGGTTTGCCGGGGGTGAGCAGCGCACTTTCGCCCAACGCGGTCCCGGCTACGGCATTCCGGGCGTGCGCGTCGACGGCAACGATTTCCTGGCGGTGTACGCGGTGACGCGCTGGGCCGCCGAGCGGGCGCGATCGGGGGGCGGACCGACTCTGATCGAGCACGTCACCTACCGTGCGGCGGCACACTCGACCAGCGATGATCCCTCGCGCTACCGGCCGAAGGAGGAATGGCAGTTCTGGCCGCTCGGCGATCCGGTGGCGCGCTTGAAGGCGCATCTGATCGCACTCGGGGAGTGGTCCGAGGAGCGCCACGCCGCGCTCGAGAAGGAGCTCGAGGCGCACGTGGCCGCCTGCTGGAAGGAGGCCGTCACGTACGGCACCCTCACCGAGGGGCCGAGGCTCGATCCGCTCAGCATGTTCAAAGACGTGTTCCAGGAGATGCCGGTGCATCTGCAGCGCCAGCGCGAAGAGCTGCGCCGTCTGCTGCACGAGCCAGATGCGTCCGGGCCGCGCAGTGACGCCGCGGAGGGCTGAGTCATGGCGCAAATGAACATGGTGCAGGCGATCAACTCGGCCCTCGATGTGATGCTCGGGCGCGATCCGCGGGTGGTGGTTTTCGGCGAGGACGTCGGCTATTTCGGCGGGGTGTTCCGGTGCACCGATGGGCTGCAGCGTAAGTACGGCGAGCACCGTGTGCTCGATACGCCCATCGCCGAAGGCGGCATCATCGCCGCCGCGATCGGCATGGGCGTCAACGGGCTGCGTCCGGTGGCGGAGATCCAATTCGCCGACTACATATATCCGGCGTTCGATCAGATCGTGAGCGAGCTGGCCCGGCTGCGCTACCGCACGGCCGGGGACTTGTCTGCGCCGGTGACCATCCGCACCCCCTGTGGCGGCGGCATCCGCGGCGGCCAGACTCATTCGCAAAGTCCGGAGGGCATTTTTACCCATGTCTGCGGCCTGAAGATCGTGATGCCCTCGAATCCCCACGATGCGAAGGGCTTGCTGATCAGCTCGATCGAGAGTGAGGACCCGGTGCTGTTCTTCGAGCCCAAGCGCATCTACAACGGACCCTTCGACGGCGATCCGCACAAACCGGCGGTGCCGTGGAGCAGCCATCCGAAGGGGGAGGTTCCGGATGGCCACTACGCTATTGCGCTCGGCAAGGCCGAGATCGTACGGCCGGGCACCGCGGCGACCCTCATCACCTACGGCACCATGGTGCACGTGGCGGAGGCGGCAGTGCGTCTCTCCGGAGTCGATGCCGAGATCATCGACGTGCGCACCATGGTGCCGCTGGACGTCGATATGCTGTGCACTTCGGTCTGCAAAACGGGACGTTGCGTCATCGTTCACGAGGCGACGCGCTTCAGCGGTTTCGGCGCGGAGTTGTCGGCAACCGTGCAGGAGGAATGTTTCTGGCACCTCGAGGCGCCCATCGCCCGGGTCACCGGCTGGGATACGCCGTATCCGCACGCGTTCGAGTGGGATTACTTCCCGGGGCCCGCGCGCATCGCCGCAGCGTTGCGCGCCGTGATGGAGCGCGCCGCATGAGCCGTTATGTCTTCAAGCTGCCTGATCTCGGCGAAGGTACCGTATCGGCCGAAGTCGTCAGCTGGCACGTCAAGCCCGGTGATGTCGTCGCCGAGGAGCAGGTGCTGGTCGAGGTCATGACCGAAAAGGCCGCCGTCGAGGTGCCTTCCCCGGTCAGTGGCACAGTGATTTCCACCAGCGGCGAGCCCGGAGAGATGGTGGCTGTCGGCTCCGAATTGATCGTGTTCGAGACCGGCGACGGAACGGGTGGCGAGGCTCAGGTCGAGCCGGCTCGCGCGCCCGGTGCCGGGACCCGCTCGGGTGAGTCCGCCGCGACCCGTCCGACGTCTTCCGCCCTTGCTGAGCCGGTGCCGGCTCAGGGGCGCGTCATGACGTCGCCCGCGAATCGACGCCGCGCGCACGAGGCGGGAATCGATCTGACGCAGGTTTGCGGCAGTGGGCCGCAGGGCCGGATCCTGCGCCGGGACTTGGAGGCACACATCGCGGGCGGTGCGCGTAGAGCGCCGCCCGCGCCGCGCGGCGACGATGGCGGCGCTGCGCCGGAGCGCGAGGAGATCAAGGTCATCGGCGTCCGCCGGCTCATCGCCCAGCGGATGAGTGAGAGCAAGCGCAACATCCCGCATTTCTCCTACGTCGAGGAAGTCGACGTCACCGAGCTCGAGGCGTTGCGCCGCCACTTGAACAGCCGGCTCGGCTCCGGCGAGCCAGCGCTGACCTACCTGCCGTTCTTGGTCGTGGCTCTGGTGCGCGTCGTGCGGGATTTTCCGCAGTGCAATGCCCACTACGACGCCGAGCGCGGCGTGATCATCCGCCATCGCGCGGTGCACGTGGGCGTGGCAACCCAGACGAGCGATGGACTGAAGGTGCCGGTAGTGCGCGACGCCCAGCGCCGCTCCCTGTGGGAAGTCGCCGCCGAGATGCGCCGAGTGACCGAAGCGGCGCGGGTCAACAAAGCGACCCGCGAGGAGCTCGGCGGCTCGACCATCACGCTCACCAGCCTCGGCAAGCTCGGCGGCATCGTCAGCACGCCGATCATCAACGCGCCCGAGGTGGCCATCATCGGAGTCAATCGTGCGGTCGACCGGCCGGTGGTCTTCCAGGGCGCGGTGAGCGTACGGCGCATGATGAATCTGTCCTCCTCGTTCGATCATCGCTTCGTCGATGGTTATGACGGGGCGGCGATGATTCAGGCGCTGAAGGAACATCTCGAGCACCCCGCCACGATCTTCATGAGTGAGCCGCAGCGGCCCTGAGCGCCCGCGCGGCGGGCCGACGCAGCCCGGTCGGTGCGGTTCGTCCAATATCTCGGCGCGCACATCGGCGAGCTCGTGCGCGCGCGAGGGGCCTGATCGGGCGCCGGCGCAGCTACGTCGAGTCCGCGCTGCTGGCCAGCGGCAGTACGTCCGCGGGCGAGGCGCCGCTATACCGCTATACTGGTAGCGTGAGCCTCGAACGGTTGTTTCCAACGCTGGTTTATTCACGGCGCCTCTCCGAGGCGCCGCAGCTCGTGCCCCGGCTCTTGCGCGAGAGCCGCCAACTACGGCTCGATGACCCGGCCGGCCGGCGCTGGTCGGCGCGGAAGTACCCCGGTGGCTACACCTCATACGGCACCGCGTGCCGCATGCACCGGCTGTCCCCGACATTCGGGGCGCTCGAGCACGCGATCGACCGGCACGTGGCCGCCTTCGCCCGCTCGCTCGAACTCGATCTGACCGGCCGCGCGCTCGCCATGACCGACTGTTGGGTCAACATCATGCGGCGTGGCACGGCTCATGGTCTGCATCTGCATCCGCTCGCCACGATCAGCGGTACGTTCTATCTCAAGACCCCGCGCGGCTGTGCCGCGCTGAAGATCGAGGATCCGCGACTCGAGCGCATGATGGCGGCCCCGCCGCGGCGGCGCACGGCGAGCCGCCCCAATCGGCCGTGGGTCGAGATCGCGGCGTCGGCCGGTTCCGTGGTGCTGTTCGAGAGCTGGCTGCGCCATGAGGTGCCGGCGAATCCCGCCGGTGAGCGCATCAGTATCAGCTTCAATTATAGTTGGTTTTGATCGGCATGTCCGGGCTGGGCGGCGGCTTCACGGGCCAGCGTCACGGCGATCCGGTCGGCCAGGCGCCCGAGCAGCCGGCTCATGGCCCGCGCCTGGCCGCGAAAGCTCATGGTGCGCTGCCTGGTGGCAAGAGATCAGAGTGCTGCCCTGACACGTCTTCGCCCCGTTCCTGACGGTGCTCGAGGTGTCTCGGTCCTTGCGGGCTGTGCAGCCTGCGCGGGCCTTTTGGCCGGTTGGCGGTTCATCGTGGGGCGGCGAGTCGGCAGTGGCTGCGGCGCATCGCCAGCGAACAGCTGCCCGCGAGGTGCGCGCGGCCCGAAGAGTCGGGCTTGCGCGCGCAATTTCATGCCGCAATGTGGTCAGGGTGTGCCCAGATCCGCGACCGGCAGTACCCGATCGCAGACTTCACGCCCAACCGTTTCCGCGCCGTCATCCGGCGGTAGCCGTTCCGGCGCGATCGCGCGCGCCAGAGGGTGCGCGGATCGAGCGCAGCACGTGCGAGCATGCACAGCAGCGCAGCGAAGATCAGGCAGATGCCGCCGGCGCCGATCGATACCGGCAATACGGCGGCCCGCCGGCCATGAACCGCGAACCGGCTCAACGCGCCGCACGGCGCCAGACACCGCGAGCGCCGTCAGGAACGGCGCGAACACGGGTCAGGGCAGGCTAATGATGTCCGCCCGGACCGTGGACGTGCCCGTGCTCCAATTCCGCCTCGGTGGCGGGGCGGACGTCTTCGATGCGGACCTCGAACTGCAGCGTCTTGCCGGCCATGGGATGGTTGCCGTCGAGCGTGACCATGTCGCCGATGACCTGGGTGACCGTCACGGCCCGCGGACCTTGCTCGGTCTGTGCCTGCAAGCGCAGACCGGCACGAATGTCGCTGATGCCACGCAGCGCGCGGCGCGGAACGCGCTGCACCAGACTGTCGTCGTATTCGCCGTAGCCCTCGGCCGGCTGCACCGTCACCGTCAACTCATCGCCGCTGGTGCGGCCGCTGAGCTCCTTCTCGAGCCCCGGGATGATGTGGCCGTGGCCGTGCAGATAGGCGAGGGGCTCGCCCGGATCGGACTGCTCGAGCACCGTGCCGACCTCGTCCTTGAGGGTGTAATGAAAGGTGACGACGGAATCTGTGCCGATGGTCATCGAGGGGCTCCAAGGGTTTGGGACGAATGTTAGAGCCCAGACTTGGCCCCGAACGTGGAGCTGCTCCTGACAGCACACGCAAGACCCCGGTCCCGCAGGACCTTCCATCCGGTTCGCGCTTCTTTGCGGTCGGACTTGCCTCGCTCGGCCGGGCCGGGCGGCGTCACGGATCCGCTCCACGCGCTTTACGTCCCGCCCTCTCGGCGGTAGGGGCATTCACCCAACTGACATTATATACAGCGGCGCGAATCGATGCAAGGTCTGGGCGAAATCGTACCGGCCGGCGCATATCCCGCGGCGCGGTGGCTTAAACCGCCGGGGTCAGTCACATCCCGGTGCGCGTGAGCGCCGCGGCGGGCGCGGCGAGTCTATCGCCGGTTGAGTTCGCTCGCTACGCGCCGCGCCGGCTCTCTGCAGCTCTCTCAAAGGGAGTAGCCGCGCCGCTCTCGCACAGGCCAGGGTTTGCACCCCCGCGATGGTCATGTGCCGGGCTGCGCCGACACCTACACTGCCGGCCGTTCAGTACGACTATGGGCTCAAAGGTAAAACATCATGGCGATCGCGATAATTCAGCTGGTTCTCACTTGGGTGGTGCTGCTCGGTTTCGGTTACGAGACCGTAATGACCCGCCGCGTCTGAATCCCATCGCGCCGCGAGTCAACGCGGCGCTCTACGGCGGGAGACTCTTCACGATCGAAGCGTCGAGCGCCTCGTATTCCCCGTAACGAATCGTCTCGTAGAGCTCCTGGCGGGTCTGCATCTGGCCGATCAGAGCGCCAGGTCCGCCGTCGCGCGCGATCGTCTCGTAGAGCCGCTCGTGAGCGCGGGCGGCCATGCGCAGCGCGCTCACCGGCCAGATCACCATCCTGTATCCCATGGCGCGAAACTCCTCGGCCGTGAAGTACGGCGTGCGCCCGAACTCGGTCATGTTGGCGAGCAGCGGGGCGCCGATCCGCCGTGCGAACTCGCGGAACATCTCGGCGTTGGTGAGCGCCTCCGGGAAGATCGCGTCGGCTCCCGCATCGAGATAGCGCTGCGCTCGCGCGACGGCGCTGTCCAGCCCCTCGCTCGCGGCCGCGTCGGTGCGCGCAATGATGTACAGGTGCCGGCGGGCGCGGGCCGCCGCCGCGATCTTTGTCGCCATTTCCTCCGCCGGCACCAGTTTCTTGTCGTTCAGATGGCCGCATTTCTTCGGCAGCACCTGATCTTCGATGTGCACCGCCGCCGCGCCCGCCTCTTCGAACGCGCGTACCATGTGCATGACGTTCAGCGCCTCGCCGTAGCCGGTGTCGCCGTCGACGAGCAGCGGCAGGCTCGCGGCGCGGCTGATCTGGCGGATGAAGAAGCAGACGTCCTCGATCGTGATGATGCCCAAATCCGGCAAACCCATCGAGGCGCTCATCGCCGCGCCCGACAGATACACGGCCTCGAATCCGGCGCGCTTGGCCTGTAGCGCCGCGAGCCCGTTGTAGGCGCCCGGCAGCGGCAGGATCGGACCGCGTCGCACGAGCGCCGCGAACCGCTCGCCAGCGGGGGTGGCGGGCTGATCCGCCCCGATCAGGTAGGTGCTCACAGCGGCCGCCTCCTCAAATCACGTACAGATCGAAGTACTCGTTGACCGGCGTGCGCTCGAGGCGCTCCCGATCGAGCGACAGCTCGGCGATCAATCGCCGTTGCTTGGCCGGGAAGCGCCGCGCGAGGTTGCGTCGGAACTTCTCAAGCAGCAGCGGGATGCCCTCGGCGCGCCGGCGCCGGTGTCCGATGGGATACTCCACCACCACTTCCGGTAGTTCGCGGCCATCGGTGAGCCGCACCGTCACCGCGTTGGCGATGGAGCGTTTCTCAGGGTCGAGATAGTCGCGCGTGAACTGCGGCTCTTCGACGCAGTGGATGCGTGCTCGCAGCGCATCGATGCGCGGATCGGCGGCCACCGCGTCCTCGTAATCCGCCGCGCTCAGGCGGCCGAAGATCAACGGCACCGCCATCATGTACTGGATGCAATGGTCGCGGTCGGCGGGATTGGCGAGCGGCCCGTGCTTGTCGATGATGCGCAGGCATGCCTGATGGGTGCGCACGGTGATGCGCTCGATCTGCTCGGGACCGACCCCGAGCGCCTCGAGCCGGCTGTGGATCTGCATGGCCGCTTCCACTGCGGTCTGGGCGTGGAACTCGGCCGGATAGGAGATCTTGAACAAGACATTTTCCATGACGTAGGAGCCATAGCCGCGCGAGATCTTGAGGGGCTCGCCCTGGAGCGATACGGCGTAGAAGCCCCAGGTCTTGGCCGACAGAGCCGTCGGATAGCCCATCTCGCCGGTGCGCGCCATCAGCGCCAGGCGGACGGCGCGGCTGGTCGCATCGCCCGCGGCCCAGCTCTTGCGCGAGCCGGTGTTCGGCGCGTGGCGATAGGTGCGCAGGCTCTGTCCGTCCACCCAGGCGAGTGAAATCGCGTTGACGATCTCATCGCGCGACAGGCCGAGCAGGCGGCCGACCACCGCCGTGGAGGCGACCTTGACCAGCAGCACGTGATCGAGACCGACGCGGTTGAAGCTGTTCTCGAGCGCGATGACTCCCTGGATCTCATGCGCGCGGATCATCGCGGTCAACACATCGCGCATCGTCAGGGGCGCGCGTCCGCGGGCCAGCGCCTCGCGTGACAGCCAGTCGGCGCTGGCGGCGATCCCGCCGAGGTTGTCCGACGGATGCCCCCACTCGGCCGCGAGCCAGGTGTCGTTGAAGTCGAGCCAGCGGATCATCGCGCCGATGTTGAACGCGGCCTGCACCGGGTCGAGCTGAAACTGCGTGCCCGGAACCCGCGCCCCGTTCGGCACCCAGGTCCCGGGCACGATCGGGCCGAGGAGCTTGGCGCAGGCGGGGTAGTCGAGCGCCTCCAGGCCGCATCCGAGCGTGTCGAGCAGACAGTAGTGCGCCGTCTGGTAGGCCAGATCGCCGCCGGGATCGCCGCCGAGCACATAGTCGGCGATGTCGAGCAGGACCTTGTCGGGGGAGGGCCGGGCGCTGTCGTGATGTGTGGACATGGTGCGGCGGTGCGGCGGGTGTCAGGGTCGCTTGCCGAGCGGCACGAACGATCGGGGCTCGGGACCAACATACTGGGCGGTCGGGCGGATGATCTTGCCGTCGGCGCGCTGCTCGATCACGTGCGCCGCCCAGCCCGCGGTGCGGGCGATCACGAACAGCGGCGTGAACATCTCGGTCGGCACTTGCATCAGATGGTAGGACACCGCCGAGAACCAGTCGAGGTTGGGAAACATCCGCTTCTCGCGCAGCATCACCGTCTCGATGCGCTCGGCGATCGAGAACATCTTTAGGTCGTCGGCCTGTTCGCCGAGCTCGCGGGCGAGCGCCTTGATCACCTGATTGCGCGGATCGGACACCGTGTAGACCGGATGGCCGAAGCCGATGATGACCTCCTTGCGGGACAGGCGCGAGCGGATATCGGCTTCGGCGCCGTCCGGATCCGCATAGCGCAGCTGGATCTCGCAGGCGACCTCGTTCGCTCCGCCATGCTTCGGCCCGCGTAGCGCGCCGATCGCGCCGGCAATGCAGGAGTACATGTCGGAGCCGGTGCCGGCGATGACTCGAGCGGCGAACGTCGAGGCATTGAACTCGTGCTCGGCGTAAAGAATGAGCGAAGTATGCATGGCCCGCACCCAGGCGGCCGGCGGCGGCCGGCGGTGCAGGACGTGCAGGAAGTGTCCGCCGATCGAATCGTCCTCGGTCTCGAGCTGCACCGGGTGCCCGCCGTGGCTGACGTGGTACCAGTAGGCGAGCATCGAACCGAGCGAGGCGATCAGGCGATCGGCGATATCGCGCGCGCCGGATTCGGGATGTCCATCCTTCTCCGGCAGCGTGCAGCCGAGCGCCGAGACGCCGGTGCGCAGCACGTCCATCGGATGGGCCGCGGCGGGCAGTTGCTCGAGCACGGCGTGCACCACGGCGGGCAACCCCCGCAACGAACGCAGCTTGGCCTTGTAGGCGGCCAGCTCGGTCCGGTTCGGCAGGGTGCCGTGGATGAGCAGGTGAGCGATTTCTTCATACTCGCAGGCGGTGGCGATCTCGAGGATGTCGTAGCCGCGGTAGTGCAGGTCATTGCCGCTGTGCCCGACGGTGCAGAGTGCTGTGGTGCCCGCCGCCACTCCGGAGAGCGCGACGGATTTCTTCGGTTTCAGCCCCGGAGCTGGCTGTGCGGTGGCATTCATGCGGCGACTTTAGTCTCGCCGGAGTCCAGACGAAAATATATTGAAAATAAAATTTCAATATGCAAAAAGTATCGTCATGGAGTTGCGCCATCTGCGGTACTTCCTCGCCGTGGCGGAGGAGCTGAACATCACCCGGGCGGCGCGCCGGCTCAATATCTCGCAGCCGCCGCTGACGCAGCAGATCAAGGCCCTCGAGGCGGAGCTCGGCGTGACCCTCATCGACCGCTCGGCCTACCGAATCGCGCTCACGGACGCCGGCCAGGTGTTCGCAGGCGAAGCGGCGCGCATTCTGGACGCGGTGCGCGCCGCCGCGGGGCTGGTGCGCTCGGCGGCCCGCGGCGCCCGGGGGCGGGTCCGGGTGGGCTTCACCGAATCCGCCTCGTTCAATCCGCTGGTGACCTCCGCGCTGCGCGCTTTCCGGGCCGCCTATCCGCAGGTCGAGATTTCCCTCGAGGAGCATCCGTCCACGGATCTGGCCACGGCATTGCGCGAAGGGGGGATAGACGTGGGCTTCCTGCGCCCGCCGCTGCCAGAGGGACGAGGGTTGGTGTTCGATCTGCTGGAACGGGAGCCCCTGGTCGTCGCCGTGCCGAGTGAGCACAGGTTGGCGCGGCGCCGCAGGCTGCGGCTGAGCGACCTCGCCGCCGAGACCTTCATCCTTTATCCGCGCGCCGTGCGCCCGGGGCTGGCCGACGAGGTGGTCGACGCCTGCGAGGCGGCGGGCTTTACGCCCCGGGTGGGACAGTACACGCCGCAGCTGTCGTCCACGATCAATCTGGTCGCGGCATCGCTGGGCATTTCAGTCGTGCCGGCGAGCATGCGCTCGCTGCAACCCCGAACGGTGGCGTACGTGCCGCTGCACGGCGAGACGTTGCATGCCCTGCTGGGCGTGGCGTACCGGGGTGAGGAGCGCTCCGCGGTGGTGCGCCAGTTCATCGAGCAGGCGCGGGCCGCTTCGCAATAAGCCGGCGTACGGCGCTCGGGCCGGACGGTCTTCCCGGCGGGTTGACGCCAGCGCTCGTTGCCGAGATCCGCCGGGTGTTCGATGGACAGCTCGCCGCCGCGGTGAGCCCGCGTGGCGCGACGGTGCGGGAACGCCTCGAGAGACTCGAGCGCCAGTGCGCCCGAGCGCTTCACTTGCGTGTGGATCCTGCGTACGATCGGGGCAGCATACCGCCAGGAACCAACATGACGACTACCGAACTGCCGATGGTCTACCTCGTGCGCCACGGCGAGACGCCCTGGAGCCTTACCGGGCAGCACACCGGCTTGACCGATTTGCCGCTGACCGAGCACGGCGAGCAGGTTGCGCGCGAGCTCGCGCCGCGGCTGCAGGCTGTGCCCTTCGCGTTGGTGTTGACCAGTCCGCTGCGGCGCGCGGCGCGTACCTGCGAACTGGCGGGCTTCGCCGCCGCGGCGCGCACGGACCGGGATCTGTGCGAGTGGAACTACGGGGCCTACGAGGGCCGGCGTACGGCGGAGATCCGCGCCGAGCGGCCCGGCTGGGAGCTGTTTCGCGACGGCTGTCCGGACGGAGAGACCGCCGCCGACGTCGCGGCTCGTGCCGATCGTGTGCTCGCCCGGGTGCGTGCCGCGCCCGGCAACGCCTTGCTGTTCTCTAGCGGCCACATGCTGCGGGTGTTGGCAGCGCGCTGGCTAGAACTGGCGCCGCAGTCCGGGCGGCTGCTGCAGCTCAGCACCGCCAGCGTGAGCATGCTCGGTTACGAGCACGGGCCGGATGAGCCGGTGGTGCACCTCTGGAACGAATCGCGCCGTTGATCGTGCGCGGGCGGTCTGACGGGCGGTGCGCAATTGTGCTATCCTACAAAGTGTACGACGTGGAGCCGGATGATCTTCGGCCAACACCGCCTTGCGGTCGGGTAGGCGGCCAACGATCGGTGCGGACCGGCTGGTCGGGCCGACCTTGCCGCCACGGAGGGCCGGTGCGACGGATCTGACGGCGCCCGCAGCGATCATCCCGATCCAATGAAACGACTCCTCCTGCGAGTACGCCGCCGGTCGGGAACGCCGGCGGAGCCGCGCTTCTGCGAATTGAGACGGAGATGACACGATGAAAGCGACGCAGCTACTGCATCAGTTTGGACAGAGCATCTGGCTCGACAACATCACGCGTGATCTACTCGACAGCGGCACGCTGCGGCGCTACATCACCGAGCTGTCGGTAACCGGCTTGACCTCGAATCCAACGATCTTCGACCACGCGTTGAAGAACAGCGCCGCATATGACGACTCGATCCGCGCCGAGCTCAAGGCGGGGCGCAAGGGCGAGGCGCTGTTTTTCAATCTGGCGCTCCAGGACATCACGCGGGCCGCGGATGAATTCCGTCCGACGTTCGAGCGCACCAACGGAGTCGACGGCTGGGTGTCGCTCGAGGTCTCCCCGCAGCTCGCCTACGACACCGACAAGACCATCGCGGCGGCCAAGGCGTTGCATGCGCAGGCCCACCGGCCGAATCTGTTCATCAAGATCCCGGGCACCAAGGCGGGACTGCCGGCCATCGAGGCGGCGATCTTCGCCGGTATTCCCGTCAACGTGACGCTGCTGTTCTCGCGCGAGCAATACCTGGCGGCCGCCGAAGCGTATCTGCGCGGCATCGAGCGGCGGGTCGCCGCGGGACTGAACCCCGATGTTGGCTCGGTGGCATCGGTGTTCATCAGCCGCTGGGATGTGGCGATCGCCGGCAAGACGCCGGCGGAGCTGACCAACCGACTCGGCATCGCCATCGCCGGGCGCACCTACCGCGCGGCTCAGCAGCTGTTGTTCTCGGCGCGCGCGCGGCGCTTGTATAACGCCGGGGCGCGGCCGCAGCGGTTGCTCTGGGCCAGCACCGGCACCAAGGATCCCAAGGCCGACCCGGCTCTGTACGTCAACGCGCTGGCGGCACCGTTCACTGTCAATACCATACCCGAGGCCACGCTCAAGTCTGTGGCGGAACGTAGCGAGATCGGCGCCGGCATGGCCGAGGACGGCGGCGATTGCGAGCAGGTGCTGGCGCGATTTGCCCAGGCCGGCGTCGACGTGCTCGCGCTCGCCGAGCGGTTGCAGGAGGAGGGCGCCGCGGCGTTCGTAAAGTCCTGGCAGGAGCTGCTCGCGGTCATCGCCTCGAAGAGTTCGGCGCTGGGTGCGGCGGCCTGACCGTCATGAGGGTGCTCGCGGTCGATGTCGGCGGTACGCATGTGAAGATTCTCGCCACGGGCGAGACCGAGAAGCGTGAGTTCGAGTCCGGCCCGACGCTGACGGCCCGGCAGATGGTTGCGCGTGTGAAGCGCCTGGCGCGCGGCTGGCGCTACGAGGCGGTCTCGATCGGCTATCCAGGGCCGGTCGTGCACGATCGCGTGATGGCCGAGCCGCACAATCTCGGCGCCGGCTGGGTGGGATTCGATTTCGCGCGCGCCTTCGGCTGTCCGGTGCGCGTCGTCAACGATGCGGCGATGCAGGCTCTCGGCAGCTACCGCGGCGGCAGGATGCTGTTCCTCGGACTCGGTACCGGTCTTGGCACCGCGCTCATCGTCGACGGCCTGGTCGAGCCGATGGAGATCGGCCATCTGCCGTATCTGAAGCATACTTACGAGGACTACGTCAGCGATCGGGCGCTCGATCGCATGGGGAAGAAGAAATGGCGCAAGCACGTCGCCGACGTCGTCAAGCGGCTTGCAACGGCGCTCGAGCCCGATGATGTCGTCATCGGCGGCGGCAACGTCCGGCACCTGAAGACGCTGCCACCGCACTGCCGAGCGGGTGACAACGCCAACGCTTTCAAGGGTGGATTCGCACTGTGGGAAAAGGCGGCCGAGGCGCGCGGCAAGCGCGGGCGGCGCCCGGCCGGGGGACGGAGCAAGCGGGGGAATCGGCCATGAGCAAGACGGATCAGACCCTCAGCGAGCGGCCCGCCTGGCGTGCGCTCGCCGCTCACCATCGCAGCATCGCCGGCGCGCATCTGCGCCAGCTGTTCGCCGAGGACGGTCGCCGCGGTGAGCGGCTGAGCGCCGAAGGCGCGGGGCTATTCCTCGATTACTCCAAGAACCGCGTCACCGACGCGACGCTGAAGCTACTGCTCGCGCTCGCCGAAGAAGCGGGCCTGCGCGAGCGCATCGAGGCGATGTTCTCCGGTCAGAAAATCAACGTGACCGAGAAGCGGGCGGTGCTGCATGTCGCGCTGCGTGCGCCGCGCGACCAGAGCATCCTGGTCGACGGCACCAACGTAGTGCCCGAGGTGCACGCGGTTCTCGACAAGATGAGCGCGTTCACCGAACGCGTGCGCCGTGGCCAGTGGCTCGGCCACACCGGCCGGCGTATTCGTAACGTCATCAACATCGGGATCGGCGGCTCGGATCTCGGTCCGGTGATGGCCTACGAGGCGTTGCGCCACTACAGCGAGCGCTCCATGTGCTTTCGCTTCGTGTCGAACGTCGACGGCACGGATTTCATCGAGGCGACGCGCGATCTGGATCCGGCCGAGACGCTGTTCGTCGTCTCATCGAAGACCTTCACCACGCTCGAGACCATGACCAACGCGCACAGCGCGCGCGACTGGCTGCTCGAGGGTCTCGGCGGCGATGCGGCCGCGGTGGCCAAGCATTTCGTGGCGGTCTCGACCAACGCTGAGAAGGTCGCCGCATTCGGCATCGATACCGCCAACATGTTCGGCTTCTGGGACTGGGTGGGCGGGCGCTACTCCATGGACTCGGCGATCGGCCTGTCGACCATGCTCGCCGTCGGGCCGGAGAATTTCCGGGCCATGCTCGCGGGCTTCAGGCAGATGGACGAGCACTTCCGCAGCGCGCCGTTCGAGCGCAACCTGCCGGTGCTGCTGGGGTTGCTCGGCGTGTGGTATACGGATTTCTTCGGGGCGCAGACCATCGCCGTGCTGCCGTACGAGCAGTACCTCAAGCGTTTCCCGGCGTATCTGCAGCAGCTGACGATGGAGAGCAACGGCAAGCACGTCACGCTCGCGGGCAATCCCGTCGGGGTCGATACCGGACCGGTCTACTGGGGCGAGCCGGGGACCAACGGACAGCATTCCTTCTATCAGCTGATTCATCAGGGGACGCGGCTCATTCCCTGTGATTTCATCGCGTTCGCGCATGCGCTGACGCCGCTCGGGCGCCATCACGACATGCTGCTTGCCAACGTCATCGCCCAGGGCGAGGCGCTCGCATTCGGCAAGACCCTGGAGCAGGTGCGCGCCGAGGGCATCCCGGAGTGGCTGGCGCCGCATCGGGTGTTCGAGGGCAACCGTCCGTCCAACACGATTCTCGCCGAGCGGCTCACGCCGGAAGCGCTCGGCAAGCTGGTGGCGCTCTATGAGCACAGCGTATTCACTCAGGGTGTCATCTGGAACATCAACTCCTTCGACCAGTGGGGGGTTGAGTTGGGCAAGGCTCTGGCGCAGGCGATCATCCCCGAGCTGGAAGGTCCGGCCGACCCGGCCCTGCGCCACGACAGCTCGACGAACAACCTGATCCGCCGCTATCGCCAGATGAAAGGCTCGCGGTGAGCCTCCCGAGCGGTCTCGTGGCACCGCCTGGGCGGCGCGCGCGGCGCGGCTCATTTGTCGCTATGCAAGTATTAAGGAGCGATTCATGCAACTTGGAATGATTGGCCTTGGGCGCATGGGCGCAAACATGGTGCGGCGACTGCTGCAAGGTGGCCACGAATGCGTGGTGTTCGATCGCTCGGCGGCCGCAGTCGCCGAGCTGGTCAAGGAGAAGGCGACCGGCGCCGCTTCGCTCGCCGAACTGGTGCAGAAGTTGGCGGCGCCGCGGGCGGTGTGGCTGATGGTGCCGGCGGCGGCGGTCGACGCCACGCTGGCGGAACTGGTGCCGTTGCTCGGCAAGGGCGATATCGTCATCGATGGCGGCAATTCCTACTACATCGACGACATCCGCCGGGCCCGGAGCCTGGCTGAGAAGGGCATCGAGTACGTGGACGTGGGTACCAGCGGCGGCGTCTGGGGCCGCGAGCGCGGCTATTGCATGATGATCGGCGGGGGCGACGCGGCGGTGAAGCGCCTCGACCCGCTGCTGGCGCGGCTTGCGCCCGGCGTCGGCACGATCGCGCGTACGGCGGGGCGCTCGGGGCCGCCGAGCGCTGCCGAGCAGGGCTATCTGCACTGCGGACCCAACGGCGCCGGTCATTTCGTCAAGATGGTCCACAACGGCATCGAGTACGGCATCATGGCCGCGTATGCTGAGGGCCTCGGCATTCTACGCGCGGCCAATGTCGGCCTGCGGGGCAACGAGGAGGTGGATGCGGAGACCACGCCGCTGCGCGATCCGGACAACTACAAGTATGAATTGAACCTGACGGACATCGCCGAGGTCTGGCGGCGTGGCAGCGTGATCGCCTCTTGGCTGCTCGACCTCACGGCCGATGCGCTGCAGCACGACCCGACGCTGGCGAAGTTTACCGGCCACGTGTCCGATTCGGGCGAGGGACGCTGGACGATCAAGGCGGCAATCGACGAAGGGCAGCCGGCGCCGGTGCTCACCACCGCGCTCTACGAGCGCTTCAGCTCGCGCGGCGAGGCGGACTTCCAGGCGAAGATTCTCTCGGCCATGCGCTTCGAGTTTGGTGGCCACCTCGAGAAACCGGCGAAATAGGCGCAGCAACGGAGGCTCACATGAACGAAACCCACAGCGACGCGCTGGTATTCTTCGGGGCGACCGGCGACCTGGCTTTCAAGAAGGTCTTTCCGGCGCTGCAGGCGATGATCAAGCGCGGCACGCTCACCGTGCCGGTGATCGCAGTGGCCAAGGCCGGATGGGGCATCGAGCAGCTGCGGGAACGCGCGCGCGCGAGTCTGCAGCAGCACGGTGGCGGCGTCGATCCGCAGGCATTCGCGAAACTCACCGCGCTC
>DAHXNE010000067.1 GCA_027366635.1 Gammaproteobacteria bacterium
GCCGCCGCAATTCCTCTTCGCGTACCTCGGCCCGCAATTCGGTGTGGCGGGCACGCGCGACACAATCGGTGTGCGCGGCCGGCCGCTCATCGGCACGATCATCAAGCCGAGCATCGGACTGTCTCCCGCGGCCACCGCGGAACGAGTGGGCGAGCTCGCCGCGGCCGGCATCGATTTCATCAAGGATGACGAGTTGCAGGCCGACGGACCGCTCTGTCCGTTCGAGGAGCGCTTCAGCGCGGTCATGCGCGTGTTGCGCCGGCACGCCGATCGCACCGGCCAGCGGGTACTCTATGCCGCGAACATCACCGGCGAGATCGACCAGATGCTGCGCCGGCACGAGCACGTGGTGGCCGAGGGCGGCAATTGCGTGATGGTGAGCTTGAACAGTATCGGGTTGCCGGCGCTGACCGCGCTGCGCGCGCGCTGCCAGATTCCGATTCACGGCCACCGCAACGGCTGGGGTCTGCTCGGCCGCTCGCGCGCGATCGGCATGAGCTTCATCGCGTGGCAGAAGCTGTGGCGGCTTGCCGGTATCGACCACGTGCACGTCAACGGACTCGACAACAAGTTCTGCGAAAGCAACGACTCGGTCATCGCCTCGGCGCGCGAGTGCCTCACGCCGATGTTCGCCCCCCCGGCGCGCGGCTGCGAGATCATGCCCGTGTTTTCTTCGGGTCAAACGGCGCTGCAGGTCCCGGAGACGTGGCGGGCGCTCGGCTCTGTCGACCTGATCCACGCCTGTGGCGGCGGCATCATCGGGCACCCGGGCGGCGCAGCTGCCGGCGTGCGCAGCCTGCGCCAAGCGTGGCTGGCGGCGGTCGCCGGTATTCCGCTCGATGAGTACGCTCGCGAGCATCGCGAGTTGGCCGAGGCGCTGGCGGCGTTCCGGCGCTGACGGCCGCGGCGATTACGCATGAAATGTTCTTTGGGCTCGATTCGCCGGACCCGCACCGCGCAGGGTCTGAATCATGGCTAGACCCCTTTACGCCTACTACGGTGATGACTTCACGGGCTCTACCGATGTGCTCGAGGCACTGGCCTCGGCCGGCGTGCGCAGCGTGCTGTTCGTCGGGCCGCCGAGCGAAGCGCTGCGTGCGCGCTTCGCTGATTGTCAAGCGTTCGGGATTGCCGGCGACAGCCGCAGCCGCACGCCCCAGTGGATGAGCGAGCATCTGCCGGCAATGTTCCGGGGACTTGGGGCACTCGGCGCACCGGTCGTGCACTATAAGACCTGTTCCACGTTCGACAGCTCGCCCGCGATCGGCTCGATCGGCCGCGCGCTCGAGATCGGACGCGATGTCTTGCCGGGGCCGTTCGTTCCGATCGTGGTGGCCGCGCCTCACCTCGGGCGCTACCTCGTGTTCGGAAATCTGTTTGCGGTCGCAAGCGGTGTGGTGCATCGGATCGACCGTCATCCGACCATGCGTTCCCATCCGGTGACACCAATGTACGAGGCGGATTTGCGGCGGCATCTGGCGGCGCAGACCGCGCTGCGCATCGGGTCGGTGGAGCTGCCGGCGCTGGCGCGGGGCACTGCCAGCGACGTGCTCGCCGCGTGTGTTGCCGCCGGCGACCAAGCGGTGCTCTTCGACGGGGTGAGCGAGGAGGATCTGGCACAGACGGGTCGGCTGCTGTGGCGGGATGCGCAGGCCTCCCGGCTCTTCTGCGCCGGTAGCTCCGGACTGACCTACGCACTGCTGGCCGCCTGGCGGCGAGACGCCGTGATTCCCAGCGAGGCGCCGGCGCCGCCGTCAATTCGGCCGTCCGATGCCCTGTTGGTGGTGAGCGGCAGCTGCTCGCCAATCACCGCGCGGCAGATCCAGTTCGCACTGCGCAACGGGTATCACGGTATCCCCCTCGATCCGGCGGCACATCTTGGCAGCGGCGAGGCTCAGATCGGCGAAAGCGTGGTACGTGAGGCCGTGAACAATCTGCGCGCCGGGCGCAGCACCATCCTCTACAGCGCAGTGGGCCCGCTTCCGCCCGGCGCAACCCCATCGGACGAGCGTCTCGGCCAGCGGATGGGCGAGCTGCTGGCGCGCATTCTGGCAGGCGTACCGCAACACCGACGCGTACTGCTCGCGGGGGGCGACACGTCGAGCCACGCAGCCGCGCAGCTGAACCTGTCCGCGCTCACTTGGGCCGCAAGCCTGGAACCCGGTGCGCCCTTGTGCCGCGCCCATGCCGACAGGCACTCTGGTCGCGACGGACTGGAGCTGGTTCTCAAGGGCGGACAAGTGGGAAGCGAGGGGTTCTTCGAGCGCGTCAGGCAGGGTAGATAGGCGTTTCGGCGCGAAACCGGATCGCGCTCAGGCACCCAGCCTGGTCCAAGGAGTCTGTCGTTTCGCGACGGCCCTGACCCGCCCGATCACGTCGTCGCCCGAATGTGCGCCGGCCCGCCCCTTTTTCTGCCCTGGTGATCGCTGGCGCGGTGGCACGGCAAGACCACCGGCTTCGAATCGAGTTGCCTTCATAAACCTCTTCATCATCGGGTCAATAAGCGAAAAATCCCAATGTGTCTGTGTCGCACTCGGTGGCCGCAACTCGGCGACGGCGAGCTTGGGGTATGGTAGCCACGGCACGTATCGGACGTAGTTTGCTCCCATATCTTCGATCGCTTGGAAAGCCATCTTGGAAATAGGGGAACCACTTCGCAACATTGGATTTACCACAACCTGGAAGGTCGGGGTCGATTGTGAAACAATAATTGTGTGGTTCCAGTTAACTGAAATTCTTGTAGAGCCCGGGGGGCGCTGCGCCGCAGCAGAGGAATGCGCGGCGATAAGCATCACTGCCATGCATATGACGTTGCCCCCGCGAGTAGTCGGCATTTTACCGATGGTTTTCACAGCCTTATTCCGTTTTCCTGGTAAGTAAGCTGGGATCAGGCTCCTAGCCCGGCACAGGCGCTTCGAGCCCGTTTGGCTCTGCCGGCAGCCCCGCGGTGCAGTCGACGCGTGAGAAGACGATTGCCGCGATCAGCACCATCACCGCGATGGCCCGCACCGGCAACTCGTAGTTCCCGGTGGCTTCGGCGATGTAACCGAACGCAAGGGTACACAACACGCCGCCCGCCTGACCGGCGGTGTTCATCACCCCGGTGGCGGCGCCGCCGTGACTGCCGCCGATGCTCATGCACATTGCCCAGGATGCCGGCAGCATGAAATCCATGGTCCCGAAGCCCGCGGTCGCGAGAACCACGATCGCGGTCTGGTTGGTCACGAGGCTCATGGCACACAGCAGCGCCGCCCCTACGATGAGACAGCCGGTGGTCATGATTCGCGTGGCGTTCCGGATCCCGATGGCCAGCCCCAGCCGGTCGCACACGGCGCCGCCGACCAGGTTGCTCCCGATGCCGAGAAGAAACGGGAAGGAGGCAAACACGCCCATCTGTGCCATCGTGAAATGTCCGGCGTGAACCATCCAGGTCGGGAACCAGTTGAAATAGAACCAGCTGCCGCAGCCATAGCAGCCGTAGGCAAGCACGATGAGCCACAGCTGGCGCAGCTTGAGCAGCCGGCGCAACGCGCCGCGTCCGCCGTGCGCGCCGCCGTGTCCGGAGCCGATCTCAATAAGCTCTTCACCGCGGATGCCGGGCTGCTCGGCCGGCCGGTCGTGATACCACAGCCACCAGGCGACTGCCCACGCCGCACCTATGACCGCGAGCACCCAGAACACCGGGCGCCAGCCTACCCAGGCCGCCAGCGGCACCAACAGTAGCGGCGCGAGCGCGCCGCCGAGCCGGCTCGCTGCCCATATGGCGCCCTGGCCACGCGCGCGCTCACGCGACGGCAGCCAACGCCACAGCACGCCGGAGGCATTCGGATAGGCGCCCGCCGACCCCATGCCGAAGCAGAAGCGCACGATCGCAAGCGGCACGAAGCTCGTGCAGGCGCCGGTCAGCGCCGTGAAGGCCGACCACCAGGCCGCGATGCGCGACAGCTCGCGCCGCTGGCCGTGCCGATCACCGAGCGCGCCGGACGGGATTTCGAACAAGCCGTAGGCAATGACGTAGGCGCTGAGCACCCAGCCCCATTCCTCCGGCGTCAGCCCCAAGTCATGCTGGATCCGCGGCCCCAACACCGCGATGGCCATCCGGTCGAGGAAAGTGATGACCGAGACGACGCTCAGCAGACCGACGACGGCGTAGCGCTTCTTGAGCATTCAGCCGTTCCCGAGTCCGAATACCTCGCGCACCTGGCGGACGCCCGACTCGGGGCTCGAGAGTACCGGCACCTTGACGGCCCCCGGGGGGAGCGCCGTCACCACTCTCGCCATGGACGCTTGCGCCAGTACGATCGCGTCGACGTCCCTCATCCTCTCGAGCACCGCCTCGCCAACTAGGCGATCATGCGTCGCCGTGTCTCCGGAGAGCACCGCCTCGAATGCGCCTTCGCAGAGACACTCGACGATCTCCACGGGTCGGGACGCCTCGCGCGCCTGGCTGCACACCAGCGCCGAGGTCGGCTCTAGCGTGGTGCGCAGGGTGGCCAGAACCCCGATCCGGCGTCCCCGCCAGACCGCATCGCGCGCCATTGGCTCGTCAACACGCAGCACGGGCCGGTCGTACAGCTGGCGCGCCACCTCGACGGCCGGGCCGACCGAGGAGCAAGTCACCAGCACGGCGTCCGCGCCCGCATCGAAAGCGGAGCCGACCAGCATGGCGAGCCGCCGGACCGTCACCTTCTCCAGGTGTCCCGAGCGAATCGTATTCTTGATGAGGCTTTCGTCGACCATGTGGAAGATCCGCGTCTCGGGCAACCACCGATCACAGAGCGACGCGAACAGCGGCGTCAGCACTGGCGAAGTATGCAACAAAGCGAGTGTGTGATTGGGCATGTCAGTCTCTCATCGACCCCCGAGGTTTCCGAGCCAGGCGCCAGGGCACCGGCCGCCACGCCTCGGCGGGGGGCGCGGCGGCCGGTCTTGCCTTCGGAGCGGGGTCAGCCGCTTGGTTTCGCCGCGGCGCGCGCCAGCGGCCTGCCCGGTGCGAACAGCTCGTTGTAAACGGTCGCCGCCATGATGTGATATCCAATGTCATTGGGATGCAGATCGTCACCGCACTGATCGCCGCCGATGTAGTGGTGCGGATGGCGCGGGTCGCGCAACGCGCCGTCGAAGTCGATCACCCCATTGAAACCCAGGCCCTTGCGGATCCAACTGTTGACCTGCTGACGGACCTTCTCGCCAGCGGGCGACTCGTAGGTGGCGCCGAGATAGGGTGTCAGCGTACCGAGGTAGATCTTGATGCCGCGCGCGTGCGCGCGGCGGATCAGGTCGCGATACGCGCCAATGATCGCGGAGGCTGGTATGGGGCCAGTGTCGCCGTCCGGATCGTACGCCCAGCCGATGTCGTTGATGCCCTCGAGCAGCACGATGGCCCGCACGCCGGGGATATCCAGCGCATCACGGCGAAAGCGCGCGAGCGCCTTGGGTCCCGCCCCATTGTGCAGCAGGCGATTGCCGCTGATCCCGGAATTGATTACCACCCAGCGTCGATCGGCGGCATGCGCCGCCAGCAGCCGCGCCAACTGCTCCGGATAACCCAGGTGCATGCCGGGCGTGGAGCAGAAGCCCTTCGTGATCGAGTCACCGAACGCCACCAACACCGGACGTGGCTTCGCGGTCGAGACTTCCACGCCGTTTGCCAGCTCCGGCGCCTGCGGACGGCCGCCCTGCGGCCAAACCAGTTGAGCCACGTGATTGCCGGGCGGTGAGACCCAGACGTGCTTCAGCTGGCCCGCCGGCGTGGCTCCCGAGGGATAATACACCGAAATCGCGACGTTCTCGAACCGATGCACTTTCATGTCGATCGGGTTGCTCACCCACGCCTTGCCGATCGGGATGACGCCACCACGCTTGCCGCCGAAGGTGACGACGTGAACAGTACCCGACTGCAGTACACCGGTCGGCGAGGATGCCGCAACCGTGACTTCGGCAAACCGGACCGGTGAGAGCCCGAGCTCGTTGGTCAGGCGTATGCGCATACGGTTGCCGCCGGCTTCGAGCTGCACAATCTGGCGTACCGACTGGTGCGTGAAGGTGCGCTGCTGATTGCAGCCCCATACAGCTGTGGTGGGAAACGGAGGCGCGTACCAGGCCTCGACCCAGTGCACGCGGGCTGCGGCCCACGCGGCTGGGGCGGCGACCGAAACTGCGAAAGCGGCGAGCCCGGCGATCCATCCAACCCGTCTGGCAGCGCTCATCCGCGCACCACGAGGTAGTTGCCCAACCCGATCACGACCGTCGCGCCGACTAAGGTGACGAGGCCAACGGTCATGATGGCGAGACTGTGCCGACTCGCGCCCCGCCATTCCTTCAGCACCAGACCCCACAGGGTTGCAAAAATAATGATGCTGGACATGTGCAGCGTCCAACTCGAAAATTCATAGCGGCCCATCTCGCTTTCCCCCATGGTGTAGAAAAAGAACTGCAGATACCAAGCGGTGCCCCCCAGCGCACACAGCAGATAATTGCGTCGCAGGGAAACCTTCGTGCCCGTCTCGTCGAGCCCGCCCTTCAGATCCCGCGCGCTAGCGTTGCGGATAATCAGATATAGACACCATACGGCGTTAGTGGTGAACCCGCCGAGCAGCACGACAACCAGCACCGGCAGTCCCTGCCAGAGCACGCCAGTGCCTTGCGCGAGTGTCATGTGGCGGATTGGGCCGCCGGCGTCGAGTCCGTAGGCGAAACAAGCACTCATGATGCCGGAGAAGATCGCCACCGCGATGCCTTTGCGGAAATCGGTTTCGCGTGGCAACGTACGATCCTGCTCCATCAGGTGATGCACGGCCTGCTCATGTTCCTTGTCGTGGCCGGCCTTGCCGACCACCGCGATGCCCGTGAGCGCCACGGCGATGCCGAACAGGACGACGAGCCCGCCGGTGGTGTGGATGAGGCTGCCCAAGAGCTGACCGCTGACCAACGGCGGGATGAGGGTGCCGAATGCGGCCGTGAGGCCTAGCGCAACCGCGGTGCCGAGCGCGATGCCGAGGTAACGCATGGTGAGCCCGTAGGTCAACCCGCCGAAACCCCAAAGAATGCCAAAGAAATAACACAGCGCGAGCGTGCGCGGCGGAGTTGCTTCCAGCACCGCCAGCAGGTGGTGGGTGCCGAACGCGGCAAACAGCCACGGCGCGAGAATCCAGCTGAAGATGCCACCGACCAGCCAGAACACCTCCCATGACCAGCCGCGCACGGCTCGGTAGGGCACATAGAAGCTCGCTGCGGCGAACCCGCCGATCCAATGAAAGAAGACACCGATCAGGGGATTTGGCGTCATGTCAGATCCGGTAGAGCCGTTCGGCGGTTGAAGAAAAGAGATGGGTACGCTCCGCGGGGCTCGCGCCCGCGAGGATGCGCGCGTAGGCCGCGGAGAACTCTCCGAAGGTCCCGAATAGGCCGTCGACGGGGAAGTTGCTGGCGATCATGGTCCGCGTGGCGCCGAATATCTCCAAGGTGTCCTGCACGAAAGGCCGCATGCTTGCCTCGCTCCACTGCCAGTCGAGCATGGCGAGTCCCGAAATCTTTACCGCGACGTTCGGCTGCGCGGCGAGCAGTCGCATGCCGTTGCGCCAGGCTTCAATGCCCGCAGCATCCTTCTCCACGGGCATGCCGGTGTGATTGAGGATCAGGGGCGTGTCAGGGTGACGGCTCGCCAGCCGCGCCGCAGCCGGCATTTGTGCCGGGTAGATCTGCAGATCGAACGACAGGCCGTGGCGTTTGAGGCGCGCAAAGCCCGCCCACCAGGCCTCGTCCGCCAGCAAGTCCCGCGGCGTGTAGGTCTTGGCAGGATCCGGGTGCCAATTGAGAATCTGCCGAATGCCGCGTACGTTGCGGTGCGCGGCATGCCGCTCGAGCAGCTCGGCGGCACCGGCCTTCTCGAGCTCGGCATGGGCCACGATGGCCTGTGGATAGGCGCGCGCGTCGGCGAGACCCTGCAGCCATTGCGTTTCGGCGAGGGCTTCGGCCGGATCCGCGCCCGCCTCGATGTGCACGATTTTGCGCACGTGTACGCCGCCACAGGCCGCGTCATCCAGGTAATCGTCCAGAAGATAGTCCCGGGCGATAGGGCTGACGTCGCCGGTGATGCCGACGGGCAGCGGCGGCGTAAGCCACGGATAGCGGATGCGCTTCAGATCCCACAAATGCATGTGGGCATCGACCAGCGTGAGGCCGTGTGTCATGGCGAACGGCAACCTCGGTTCAGTACGTCGTACGGCCACCGGAGATATCGAAGGTGGCGGCGGTGGAGAACGAGCATTCCTCGCTCGCCAGCCAGCACACCAGCGCCGTCACTTCCTCGACTTCGCCGAGCCGCCCCATGGGAATCTTCGCGCGCATGTAGTCGATCTGGCTCTGCGGCAGTTGGGCGAGGATCGGGCTCTTGAAGGTCGCCGGCGTCACGGCGTTGGCACGCACGCCGGTTTGCGCCAGCTCCTTGCCGAGCGATTTCGTCAGCCCAATCACCGCCGCTTTGGCGGCTGAATACGCCGATGCATTCGGGTTGCCTTCCTTGCCGGCGACGGACGCCATGTTGACGATCCGGCCATAGTCGTTCTTGAGCATGTACGGAACGATCGACCGGCAGGTATTGAATATGCCGTGCAGATTGACGTCGATGACCCGGCGCCATTCCTGCGGCGGGTATTCCCAGAGCGTCGCCGTGGGGCCGGTGATCCCGGCGCTGGCGATCAGGATATCGATGCGGCCCAGGGTACCGAAGGCGCGCTCGGCGGCTTGCGCCACCTGTTCGTCGTCGGCCACGTTGACTTTGGCGATCTGGGCACCGGGGATCGCCTGTTCGGCTGCGCTCAAGGCGCGCTCGTCCCAATCCCAGAGGCACACCCGGCCGCCCTCGAGCACGATGCGGGCTGCCGCTTCGCGGCCGACACCCGAGCCACCGCCGGTCACGACCGCGACACGCTGCGCGAAACGCCCTGAATACACGGTCATGTACCGCCTTCCTCAGCGCCGCCAGGCGTACACGGTCTGGGCCTGCTCGCCGAGCTTCTCGATGCCGAGCCGCATACGGTCCCCGGGTTTGAGGTAGATCGGCTCGGGCTGCTGACCCATGCCCACTCCGGGAGGCGTCCCGGTGGTGATGATGTCGCCGGGCTCCAGCGTCATGAAGCGGCTGACGTAGCTGATCAGGGTCGCGACGCCGAAAATCATCGTGCGCGTAGTGCCGTGCTGCATGCGCGTGCCGTTGACCTCGAGCCACATGCCGAGGCTCTGCACATCGCCCACTTCATCCCGCGTCACGAGCCACGGGCCAACCGGGCCGAAGGTGTCGCAACCCTTGCCCTTGTCCCAGGTCCCACCGCACTCGAGCTGGTACTCGCGCTCGGAGAGATCATTGACCACGACGTATCCGGCGACATGCTCGAAAGCAAGGCGCTCGTCCACATAACGGGCGGTCGTGCCGATAACCACTCCGAGCTCCACTTCCCAGTCGGTCTTCTTGGAGTCCTTCGGCAGCATGACGTCGTCGTTCGGACCTTGCAGGCAGCTGACGGCCTTGGTGAAGACCACCGGCTCGGTGGGAATCGGCAGGTTGGATTCCGCCGCGTGATCCGCGTAGTTCAATCCGATGGCGATGAATTTGCGCG
>DAHXNE010000069.1 GCA_027366635.1 Gammaproteobacteria bacterium
TTCGCATATCGCAAGGCCAATGAGGGTCTGGATCGACTGCTGCACGCGCTTCAGGGAGATCATCTGGGCGACAGCCAAGTTCAGCGCGTATGCCTTGATGCCCGAGCCGTACTGCACGGGGCCGGCGAAGGTCTCGGGGAAGGGGGCGCGGGTCTCGCTGCCGCAGTGCGGGCAGGATTTGATCTCGGCATCGACGTGGCTCAAGACCTTCTCGAAGACAATGTCGATCTGGGTGCGCCGCTCGTGCCCGTGAGGTCGGACGGTGGGCAGATCCTCCCCGCATTCCTCGCAGGCGCTGACTTTGGAGACCTCGACGCTCTCGACGGTGCGGGTGTTCGCCGAGCGGCTCGGGTCGTACGCCTTGCCCTTGGTGTGGGTGCCGGCGTGGCTGAGCGCGCTCTCATCGTCGTCGCTGGACAATTGCCCGAAACGCTCCTTGAGTGCTGTGAACTCCTCGCGCAGGGATTGCTTATTGACGCTCGGTACCACGGGCGGCCCGGGAGCTTACTCGCCGGCCTCGGCGGCCATCAACCCGGCCAATACCGCCAGACGCTCCCCTGGGGGCATCCGCGCATAGCGTCGCGCCCAGCTCTCGGCCCTGCGCTTGATCAGGTGGCGGTGGGCGTGATCGCGCCCGGCGTAGCGGGCCCAATGCACCCGATCGGGGGCGAAATTGAACCAGAGCTTCTCGGTGCGCACGCCGGCCTGGTTCATCACCTGAAGCTCGAGGCTGCGCCAACCGGCAAGCTCCTGATCGTACAGCCCCGAGGGGTAGCCGGAGAGGATCACCGCACAGGGCAGCTCCCTCAGCACCCCCAGCAGCTCGAGGTGATCGGACTCCTCGTAGTCAAACCGATAGCGCCGATCCGAGGTGCGCGTCGAGTGCAGACACGGCGGGTCGCAGTACACGAGCTCCCGGCCCCGGTAGTCAAAGTCCGCCAGGAACCGGTGCGCGTGAGCGTCCACCAGCTCCACTGGATACGCGCACCGAAACTTCTCCAGGGCGCACTCATTGCGATCGATGCCAATGTCGCGCAGCGCCGGGGGGCTTGCGCTTCATGATCTCCCCACCCCCGAGGTGGTTCTCGATGTGGTCTCGTGCAGGGGCATCAGGGCGATGATCGCCTGGCACAACGCCGAGGTCGCCTTGGATATAAAATACACGCCTATCGCCCTCAAACCTGTGCCCTGCCGAAGACGGGACAGCAGCGCAGGGCAAAATCCCTACGTTGTCAAGCTTCCGTTCAACGGAGCGGGAGCGTTCGAGGGTGCGTAGTTACAGATAGTCTAGTATGAGGTAAATACGTGGCCACGATAAACATCGTCGTTCCTCGAATTCATCCAACTCGCTTTAGCGGCGGCCTGTTGTGCATCCTGAATTACTCAAAAGGATTGACCTCACGAGGCCATACGGTAACTCTCTTTCCATTTTTACCGTCTCGGCACCCGCAGTGGCTTGATGGAAATATCGGGCAGTTGCACGGCGAGACGGCCTCTTCAGGGGCACGAGAACTGTTGTCATCGGTAATGCAGTTAGTTGTTAACACATCACAATGTGACAACACGGCAAATGTAGCCATTAATCGGCGAATGAGAGTACGACGACTGACCAGAGTGATTGCTCGGCGGCTCGTACAAACGCTGCCGAGCGAACTACAAAATGCGGTAGGCCACCAGTACGTTAAAGAGTCCCTTGAACAGCACGGAAAGGCGACCGACATTACGATCGCGACGAGCTTTGAAACAGCACAACCTGTCTCTTTATATGGGACAGGAAAGAAATACTATTTCGCGCAACACTACGAGCCATACTTTTGTGACGATATGGAAGATCCAAAGAGAGCCGCGCATGACGCCAAGGCCAGTTACACACTTGGTTTGCAGCAGATAGCGAATTCCTCGTGGTTGCAGGAAAAGCTACAGAACGAGCACAGAATACCTGTAGCACTTTGTCCAAACGCCATTGACCACGACATCTTCTCAGGAACAGTAGCCCGTCGGAGTGACACGAAGCGGTTGCGAATAATCAGTTACGGAGGTCGGGGCGTTAGATGGAAAGGCTTTATGGATATGGCTGAAGCGGTACGTATCGCCCGAACGCGCTTACCGGAATACCAAATTGAATGGTCTGTTTATGGGCAATGTGAACTCCCACCAGTTAATCATATTGCAAACTTCATTAACCTTGGCTTTTTGGCACCAAAAGCATTGGCACGTGCATACAGAGAATCTGATGTACTGCTAAGCGCATCATGGTATGAAAGTTTTCCACTCTTTCCAATCGAGGCCATGGCATGCGGACTTGCAGTAATCACCAGCCAGACGGGAACCGAAGAGTTTGCGGAGGAGGGAAAGACGGCGGCTATTGTGAAGCCGCAGTGCCCGGAATCAATTGCGAATGCGCTCATTCGGTTGTGCGTTGATGAGGACTATCGCTTGCTATTGGCAACAGGCGGCAGCGAACGTGCGAAACGGTTTACCTGGGAATCCTCGGTGTCTCGAATGGAGGAGATATTAGGTATCAAGTAGCGCTATCTGATCTCAGTAATACGTGGAAAGTACACCGGCGGAATTGCACCCCGGTCCCACGCCGATAAGATTGAGGACTGGCGCGCCGCTGCAGGCGGATGTTAGTGTTCTCTGTAATCTCGACTTTCGCCTGCGAGCGCCACGACATCGCTACCATAAGTTTCTCGAAGCCGTTAAAACGTCTCATTTTAACCTAACTTTTCACAAAGAGATTACGAGAACGTAATGCGGATATTTGATGCAAGATGGCAGGGAATGTTCGGTATAGGAAGAGTTTCTAGCGAACTCCGCTCAAGATTGGTTGGTTTTGTGGGCGCCGACTTGGGCGGCAATCCGTACGCCGCTACCGATTCGCTTCGCCTCACATACTACTTGCGTCATAAACGGCCTAACTTATTTTTTTCTCCTGGGTATAACGCGCCACTAGGAAAACCATGTGAATTCGCTCTTACCGTACATGACTTAAATCACATATCAGTCCCTAGAAATAAAACAGCACTTAAATCTCTGTATTATAACGTTGTACTGCGTCCCGCTGTGCGCAATGCACGCCTGGTGTTTACCGTTTCAGATTTCTCGCGACAACAAATACTGCAATGGTCCAATGTAGATGCGGATAAAGTTGTCGCTATCCGCCCCGGTGTCGCACGGGTGTTTGAGCCCACAGGACAGGCATCTATTCGAACGCGGCCGTATTTTCTATACGTGGGTAACGGCCGCCCTCACAAGAACCTTCGTAGAGTGTTGATAGCGTTCGCAGCGTCAAGACTGGATCGTGACTGCGATCTTATTGTGATCGGACTTACACGACGACAAGGGCTAGAACTAGCGCGCACACTCAAAGTGGAGCGGGGTGTGCTGTTTTTGGGCCGCGTTTCTGACGAAGATCTTGCGGCACTGTACAGGGGCGCTTTAGGTCTTGTTTTTGTGTCATTGTATGAAGGCTTTGGACTTCCTATTGTAGAGGCGATGGCTTGCGGAACGCCGGTACTCACATCGAATACGGCATCTATGCCGGAAGTTGCTGGAGATGCGGCGCTGCTAGTCGATCCTCTGCGTATTGAGGAAATAGCCGCTGGAATGAGACGTCTAATCGAGGATGACTCGACGCGGAAAGACATTGTGCTTAGGGGACTCAGAAGAGCCGCACTTTTTAATTGGGACTGTGCCGCACAAGTCATACAAAAGAAGTTAGACGAGGTGACGGACTCCAATTAGAGTCCGATGCTACATCCGCGCTGCTTCCGCCTCACGACGACACTGTCGTACAAAGCAATGATCTTATCCACCATAGCGTCGAGGGTATATTGTGTATTTATGCGCGAGTAGCCGGCAGATCCAAGTTTTATCGCAAACTCGGTGTTGCCGAGTAAATAAGTAATAGCGTCTGCCAGCGCAAGATCATCTCCGGGCGGAACTGTCAGGGCGCATACATTGTTGGGCGCCAATTCATTAACGCCGTTCTGAAGGTCAGTATTTACTATGGGTTTGCCACATGCCATTGCTTCCGCCTGAACCAAACCGAACGCCTCCGTCTTAGCGGTTGATGGTAGGCAGAAAATATTTGACGCATGATAGTAGCTAGGGAGTTCCGACTCTGGAATATGTCCTAGAAACTGTACTCGCGCACCAGTGCTGCTTGTGAGGTTCTGTAACTCTGGAGTAAGGGGGCCTTCTCCGCCGAGAAGCAGCGTTGCAGGCACGCGGGCCATGGCGCGGATTAATACCTGAAATCCCTTATAGTAGACGTGTCGGCCAAGAGCAAAAATAAGCGGTCCTCCGCCATATTTGTCACGCAGTCTGTTTGCCGCGCATAACCGCGATGGGCTCGCGGCAAACGGAGTAACGTCAATGCTATACGGTATGACGTGCTGGCGTTCTGGCGGTGCGAAACATGAGATCTGGTCCGACCTCAAGTGGGCCTCGGTGGCGCCGATCAGCGCATCTGGCGCTACGAGAAAACGTGAAGCGAGCGCGCGATAGATCGGCCGCAGGACGCGCTGGCGGACAATATCACTGTGCCAGCTTACTACGTGCGCCGCGTCACCCGGGACAAGGCTAGCAGCAAGGTGAGCGAACGGGTCAGGCCAGTGCTGGTGCAGAATGTCAAACCGACCGACGCGTGCTAGTGTTCGGGAACGCGTAATGAGTCTTGGTGCGATGGATTGGCTTGAGAGGGTTATGAGTGTGGGAATCGGTTCGACATGAACGCCATCGACACTTTTCGGCGTCTGGGTTCCGGACGGATCATAGGAGAACACTGTGACATCGTGGCCGCGGGCGGCCAAAGCGCGGGTGAGAATGCATACATGTCGCTCCATTCCTCCGATTCGAGTAAATGTGTATTTCGCGAAATGGGCGATGCGCATCGTGGAGCTGGCTCAGGTTGTTCCGAGAAATTACCGTATGGTATAAGTTAACGACGCTGCCGACTGGTGACAATGTTTGTCGACGTGATCTCTGATTGCCGCAGTGCGTAGGGCGCCCCCGTGCGCGTCAGTCCTGGTAGTATGCGTAACCTCGCGGCCACTCGGACTTCGATCCCTGCTGCTGCGCGTCCTCATCGCAGTCGTTCCGGCGACCGCGGTACGCTCGTCGGGTCTGCGCGCCGAAGTAGACCATGACCCGCGTATGGTCACCGAGCGACTGATGAACTGGACTCGGATTGTAGCTATCGAAGTATGCCGCACGCTGCCGCTGCGCATCGCGGCCCTCATGACAGGCGTACTAGAGATATCGCCTCGTGCGAGCCTGACCGTCAGCGTCACTTGACGAATATACGCTTGAACTACCATTACCGGAATTGCATGATTTCACATATGAAGTCGTCTGACGCAGCGCTCGATTCCAAGGCCCACTTCAATGTCGCGATTCGCCGTGTTTTCTTTATTGGCATCGCCTTTCTAGCGCCCTTAACCGCGCTAAAAATAAACGAAATTCAAACAGTCTACATTATTAGTCTCGCTGCATTATCAATAGCAGCGGCGGCTGTATTTCAAAATAGCCTAAAGTTACGCGGGAATGCGGATATCCTTTCATTACTCAAAAAGTACGTTCTATTCCTTTGCGCAGCAGCAATTCTAGCGCTTTGGGCACTGCGATCGCCATCGTTTCCTCCTCCAGGGACACCGTTACTAAAACATGCACCGTTTATTTCCGTGGCACGACTTACGGAACTCATAGCAGTCATAAGTATCATGTTGTTTACGGCGCAGTTCATCGTGGATCGTTCGTCTTTGTGCGCCCTAATGTGCCAGGGTTACATATATGGTGGGCTCATAAGTTCCGCATACGGAATAGCGTCCTGGGTTGGCGCACATTTAGGGATACATTTGACCGGAGCTTACGGCAATACAGATCGCATAAGAGGTTTTTTTATAGAGGGAGGTCCATTCGGCGTATACCTTATAAGCGTGATACTCGTCGCTCTGTTCAGGAAAACCGTATTGCGTCGCGGTGATCCCCGGGGATTTTGGATCCAGATGGCTTTGCTGTTCATCGCATTAGTCGGATCGCAGTCAAAAGCCGGGATTTTGCTTGCGATGTGTCTTGGGGTGTTTTACTTGTTTGTCACGCATCGGTCACGTCACCTCTTACTGCTTTTGCCGCTCTTTATCGGATTAGCTCTTTCCGTAAACATTGTTGGGCAATTAAGGGGGTATGCAGAAAGTTATCTAAATTTCTCCAAATTGGCACGCGAAAGACCAGATGACACCGACCTCATCGAAGGTCGAGTCATGGGAGCAATTCTTGTTCCGATTATGGTAGCTCATCATCCGATTTCGGGGATTGGGATCGGAAATTATTCTCTAGAAAGAAACAATCCTGAATATCTCGGCACGTTCCCGAAAGCTCCGGGCTGGGATTTACCTGGACTAGGGCTTTTAGGCGACGCGGCCGAACTCGGAATTCCACTTTTACTTTACCTATCCTGGCTCTTGTGGCGCCCAGTTGTCATCGCGAAACGCGCGCAAACACATCCTCTGGTGATTGTACTCGGCGCTTACCAAATCTTCGCTGAGTTACTAGGCGTCCAAACCACCTTCGTATACCCATGGATTGTGTCAGGTATCGTCATCGGTTACTCGGTTGTCCTATGGAAGGAGCGACAGACGAGCATGGGAACTGCTGTAAAGGCGTCATGACGATGACGGCAACGCTGTCTGATCAGTTTGCCGCAGATTCAAGCTGTCTGATTCAGCACCATCGGCGCGCGACTCGCGGGGTTCTGACGAGCGGTGTCTGATCAAGACATATATACAGCCGCCGGCGCCGCCGACAAAAAGGCCCAAAATCGTCCAGAGCAGTGGTTTTGGAAATTTGGGATTCTCTGGAGCAAAGGCAGGATCTATAACCTTCAGGACGTACTCTTTGGAACCTTTCGCAAGCATCTCCTTGGTCAGCTCTGTCTGCATAATCGAAAAGATGCCTTGACGTTCTTCTACGTACGGCGTCTTTGCAGCTTGGGCATCTAAAAACGCGATATCTCTCTTGGCGGTAGCAATGGCCTTATGCTTGGCATAGTCGTTCGTAAGACGAACAAGAGCGTTCGCCCAAGCGGCTGCTTGAATTGGGTTTTCCCATTCGATAGAAAGCTTCACTAATCCTGTTTTGCTATCACGCGTAACGTGTCGGAGTTTCTTCTCGAAATATTGGCTCGCCTCCCATAATGTGGGAACGTGCGTGCCTTTTCGCCATTCGTGCTTAACTGAATTCCATCGGCTCTTATAAAGAACCGGGAGGAGATTTTCGTTAACGAGAAACCGTTCCGTAATCAATCGGGATTTTAGGAGCGCTATTGATTCCTCGGCTTTCTCGCTACCAGGGACGGATATGCCGACAAGACTCGCGAGGCCACTATAGTGCGAAAGAAGTGATCCGGCGCCCCCCAATCCTGCAGAATTGGCATGGACGGGGACCAACAGTGTTGAGGCCAAATATTTTTTTGGCAACACGAGAGCGAGCGCCAATGCGGCGAGCGCGGTTGCTACTGCAAAGATGAGCACAACCAAACGGCGTCGCCAAAATATCGAAATCAGCTCCTTCAGGTCGATTTCGTCCTGACCAGCGACTTGCACAAGGCGCTGCTCCGCCACGCTCACGTTCTTGTCCGGCATATTGAGCAAAAAAAGTTAAGGTTATGCTGAGTAGCTGACGGTGATCTTCTCACTCACAGTGCATGCACCGCCGCCGCCGCGATCGCCACGTTGTACAGGATGCCGGTCACCGCCTGCCAGAACGGCAGCGGCAGCATCTTCTCGGCGTTGATCGGCACGACGATGGTGTCGCCGGGCTTGATGCCCGTGCCGCTGTGGCTGAACCACCAGTTTCCACCCGTGTGCGTGACGACACTGCCGTTTGCCTGTACGACATAGACCTTGTCGGGAGCGGCCTCGGAGGTGAATCCGCCGCTCATGCGAATGTAGGCACTGCGCGACACCCCAGGCTGGTACAGGTGAGAGGTGGGATCTTCCACTTCGCCAATGACGGTGACCTCCTGCTCGAACTTCGGCACGATCAGCGCATCGCCATTGCGCAGCACGACGTCGTACGGCGAATCAGCCGGTTCGCGTATGATCTTGGGCAGGTTGATCACTAGGCGGCCGACGGCCTGCTCGGATTTCAATTCGCTGAGGAGTGATTTGGCTACGATCATGGTATTGGCGGCGGCACCGGAGGCACCGCCGGTGGCGGTCACGCTGGCGCGCAACGCCAGCACGCCGAGTTCGATCCGCATGCGCTGGGCGAGCCGGTCCATTTCATGCTGCTCGTGCCGTCGCAGTGTGACGCGGGTGAACACCGCGCCTTGCGGGAACGCCCACTTGGTCAGTCCGCCGGCCCGCTCGATCACGGACTTCAGGGTCTCACCGGGGCGGATGGTGTAGGTCCCCGGGAAGCGCACCTGGCCCCTGAGCGTGACAGTCGGCTGACGCCCCCACTGCGAGACCTCGGCCACGGTCAGCACGTCGTAGGGCTGGAGCCGGATGTTCTCGCGGGGATTGCCGGCCAGCGCCTGCGCCAGGTTGATCGCATAGATGCGGGTATGCCGCACACCATGGGGTCCGACGATGTATCGGGTCAGCTCGGCACGCCCGGTGTAGGCGCCATTGGCCAGCCCACCGCCGGCGCGGATCAATGCCGCGATGTGCATGTCGGGCTCGAGGGGATACTTTCCTGGAACGTTGACTTGGCCTTTCACGGAGACGACCTGTTCCGGCTGCTCGGCCGTCGATTCCGCGCGGATCGCATGCAGAATCGGCTGGATGATTTGCGCGCGATTCGCGGTGAGATTGAACACTGTGATCTCATCGCGCGGCATCAACTTGATGTTCGCCGCTGAATGCGGATGCGCCAGAGCCGCGGTCAGGTTCGCGGCAATGACCTCGATGTGCCGATCGGGGGGGAGCTCGCGGCGGATCAGGATGTAATGCAGATCCGAATTGGGCTTCAGCTCGAACACCGAGCGCAGCACGTCGGTCAGGCGCATGCCCGGCACATACGGATAGACGCCGGGATTGTAGACGTTGCCCTGCAGCCTGACCGCTTGGTCCAGGGAAGGCTTCAAGCGCGGAATGTGGATGTAATCGCCATTGCGCAGGCCCTCGGCGACGCCGCCCGGGCCAAGCTTCAGCGGCAGGACGACGCGCTTGCCATCGGGCAGGATGCGCGTGATCGTCGCCGCCGCGATGTCGGCATTCGGCCTCAGGCCGCCGGCCAGCGCCACCACCTGCGCCGGAGCGATTTCATTCTTGAGCTCGTAGATCGCAGGCCGCTCGACCTCCCCATCGATCGCCACGGTGCGTCCGACGGGCGGGACGAAGACCACATCGCCCTGTCGCAGCATGGCGTCGTTCGCGGTGCTGCCGTGAATGAGCAGGTTGTATAAATCGAGCTTATCGACCACCGTGCCGTCGCGGATCAACTCCACGTTGCGCAGCGAGCCGGTCTTGGCGATCCCGCCCGCCGCGTACAGCGCCGAGGTCACGGTCGCGAGGCTGCTCAGAGTATAGACCCCGGGCCGGAACGCATCCCCCATCACGAAGACCTGGATCGACCGGGTCTGCGACATGGTGACGCTGGCGTGCACGCCGATCATCTGGTGCGCGACGCGCGATTCGATCTCGGACTGGACCGTGCTGAAGAGCTGGCCGGCGACACTGATCGGCCCCAGCTGCGGGAAATCGATCTGGCCGTTGCGGCCGACGGTCAACTGATAGAGCTGATTCTGATTGCCGTAGAGCTGCACGCCGAGGGTATCGCCGGGCCCCACCTGATAGTTCGACGGGACCGGCACGTTGCTCAGGGGGCTCAACGTGGGATTCAGCATCGGATTGATCGCGGCATAGTCCGCCGCCTGCTGCGCAAACACGGTGTAGCCGAAGGGCTTGAGCGCCGCTTCGCCGGACTTCTTCAGCGGCAGCAAGGTCACCCGCACGTGCAGGTACTGGAGCGCCGGAATGATCGAGAGGCGCAACGTCGCGTCCACCGCCGTCAGGCCCAGCAGCGGGATGGGCGTGAAGCCCGGCAGGTCCAGATCGCCCCCCGGGGTGAGCTGGTAAGGCTCGTGGTCCCGGATTTCCTTCATCATGGCGTTGACGCGCTGCTTCTGACGGAAGCTGAGGCTCATCAGTTCGGGCGGGATCAGCTTGACCTGGGTCGAGGTCAGTCCGGTGGTATTGATCGGGACATCCGGAATCGGCATGACCGCCGGCCGCATGCCGGAAGCCGCGCCGGGCAGCCCGTTCAGCCCCACGGCAGCGTTCGAGGCAGTCGCGCTCATCGGCTGCGACGACGATGGCACGGCGGGCGGAAGGGTCACCCCGATCTGCACCACCACCCAATCCCCGCCCTGAAGCTTCGCAATGACGGGCTTCACGCGCAGCGCGCGCCGCTGGGCCGCCACGGCCTGCTGCTGCTGCAACTGCTGCAGCTGCGACTGGTTCAGCAGGCCGGTTTGCGGCAGATAGGCGCTACTGACACCTGAAGTCCCGCTCAGCCGACTCATGAGAGCCTGCTGCTGCGTGGGAGAGACGCTATTGAGCAGCGACATCCCCAGAGCGGAATTCAGGGCGGATTGCGCAAAGGCCGTCGAGGAAAGGCCCAAGCCGAGAATCATCAGCAGCAGACCGGCCAGCGGTCCCACAGGTCGCAACAAACGCATCAAATACCCTTTACTTCCAGTGCCACTGAACGCGCGGCCAACCGTCCGGTTATCCGGCGGTTCTGCTTGGGACCCCATATTCGGCCCGCCACGTGCAAGACGCGATTGTAACCGTCTCTGTCGCGCCGCGGGAGATGTCTGTCTATGACCACGCCGAAGGATGGCATGACGTGCCCGGCCGCCGGGCTTGGCCGTTTATGAACAATGGCGCCGGCAAAGCGAACAGGTGCCCTCGCCTGGAATATTCTGGCTCCACCGGGCCGGCGCAGGCGGCGAATCCAGCGCGCTCGAATCGCAGAACAGGGCATGATGGCCACCGAATTGATCTTCGACACTCTCAAGCTGGCGAGCCGACTGGAGCGCGAGGCGGGCGTCGACGCCCGCCTCGCCTCCGTCCTGTCGATGGGCTTGGCCGACGAGCTGGGCGAGCGGCTCGCCACCAAGGCCGACCTCGAGCGGGAGATTCGAGGGGTCCGGACGGCCCTCGGCGCCCAGATTCAATCCCTGCGATCCGACCTCGATACCAAGACCCAAGCAGCGCGATTCGATCTCGGCGCCGAGATTCAGGGTCTGCGCGCGGAGATCCGCGCGCTCGGCTGGATGATGAAGGCCACGCTGGCGGGCGTGGCGGCGCTCCTGGCGATGGTGATTCCGATGTTCTTGAAGACGCTGTACGGCCTCTGAGTCCGCCTGGGATGCTGCATACCCACAAGATCGCCGATCGGATCGGGCAGATCGGCCTCCCTCGGCCGCAGGCCGAAGCGATCGCGAGCGCCTACGCGCAGGCCCTCAACCAGGGCAGCGGCTCGAGCACGCACCTGTTCGATACGCTGCGCTGCTACCAGACGCTCATCGCGGGCGGTCTCGAGCAGCGCTTTGCGCTCGCGCTCACCCACGGCTTCCAGGATATCTGCCAGGAACTCTTCGGCGGCGGCTGACCGCCGATTCGCTCGAGCAGGCCCCGAGTCCATAGCAGCACCGCTCTTAGAGCCCCAGATAAAGCACTTCCATGGCCCGTGACCCGAACGGTTCTGGTGACGGTTTCCGTGCCTTGCCCAGCGGGGCCCTGAGAGGGCACATCACGGGCAGGGACGAGCAGGATCGAGCCCTCGGGCTTCGACTGTCCGGGCGCCCGATGCGCTGCTTCTGTTCGCGCAAGCTTTCTCCAACGCGACCCGACGCACCGGCTTCGATTCCTCGCGGGGCGGGAGCAGCGGGGCTTTTGAGACGCGGGCGGACACATTAGATAAAATAGACTTGACCATTTTAGTGGTTTTAATAAACTATATGTGTGCCGAAGTCCTCCCCCGCCCTTACGATGCTTCCGCCGGCCGCGGCCCAGGCGCTGCGCGGCCTCGGCGAGAATCTCGCGATTGCGCGCGGGCGCCGCCGGGAATCTCAGCGCACCTGGGCGCGGCGTCTGGGCTGCTCGGTGCCGACGCTCATTCGATTGGAGCGTGGCGACCCTGGGGTGGGGATGGGGCTGTATGCGACCGCATTGTGGCTGATCGGCCGCGCGGCGGCGCTGCCGGAGCTGGCGGCGCCGGGAGAGGACCGGGGGGCGCTCGAGGATGAGGTGCGCGCGGCGCTGAAGCGCCGCACGCGGCGAGCGGCACCCTCCCACGGGCGAAGGGAGCCATGACCTACGAGCCCAGCGACCGTCTTTATTTGTGGATCCTCACGGATCCGGCCCGACCGCGCGCGGTCGGGGAGCTGCGGCTCGTGCGCGCCAATCAGAGCGTGTCGCTGCGTTATGCGTCCGGTTGGCTCGACGATGGCTTTGCGCTCAGCGAAGACCTGCCGCTCATCGACGAGGAATTTGCGCCGGCCGAACGTAACGCGGCCGCAGGCGCGGTGGACGACGCCCGGCCGGACCGCTGGGGCGAGCGCGTCATCCGCTTCATCGACAAGCCTCCGCGGCTGTCCCTGCTCGAGTATCTCTACTATGCCGGGGACGATCGCTTCGGCGCACTCGGTGTCTCGACGTCGGCCGAGCACTACCTGCCGCGCCGCCTGGGGCCCCTGCCGGTGCTCGCCGAAGCCAACCAGATTCACGAGCTCGTGCGCCGCGTTCACGACAGCGAGCCGATACCCCCGGAGCTGAAGAGGCTGATCTCCCCGGGCGCCACCATGGGGGGCGCGCGCCCCAAGGCGCTGCTCGACATCGATAGCGAACAATGGGTGATCAAGTTCTCAGACGGCGAGCCCGCAGACACCCCGCTCATCGAGCACGCGACGATGACCTTGGCGCGCAAGGCGCACATACGGACCGCATCGACCATGGCCGTGCCCCTGACGGACGGCCACGCCATCGCCATCAAGCGCTTCGACCGCGACCGCGGCGCAAGGCGGCACTGTCTGTCGGCCGCGGTAGCGCTGCGCGCGGCGGCGGAGCCGTTCGGCTATCCGGAGCTCGCACAGTTGCTACGGCGCAAGGGCGTCGCGCAGGGCGAGCGCTACGTCGCGGACATGCGCGAGCTGTTTCGCCGCATGGTCTTCAACATCCTGATGGACAACACCGATGATCACGAGAAGAACCATGCGCTCATCGTGACCGGGCGCCAGCAGTACGAACTCTCTCCCGCGTACGACGTGCTGCCGGCGGGGCAGGCGCTCGGCTTTCAACAGATGCGCGTGGGCCGTCAGGACGCGGATTCGACCCTGGAGAACGCTCTCTCGATGGCGGCTCTCTTCTCCCTCAAGAGCGATGAAGCGGCCGCCGAAGTGCGTATGATTGCCGCAGTGACGAGCGGTTGGAAGGAACATTTTCGGGCGTGCGGGGTCACGGTCGCAGACATCGACCAATACGCCGAGCAGATTGATCGGCCATTCCTGCGCCAGCAGCGGGACGCGCAACGGCCGCGCTCACCGCCCAGGTAGGTTCGCTGCCCGGCTCACCATCGCCTGACGTTCTGCCGAGATCGCCTCGGCGGCGGCTGAGTCTCGAGAGCTCAGGTTCGGGCGCGCGTCTTGGGGGCCGGACGGCGCTTCTTGGCCGGCGGGCGTTTTGCTTTCGCAGCGGCGGCCTTCTTGCGCCGGGGTGCGGGCTTGGACGGACGTGCGAGCTCGATGCCGAACACATCGCCAAGATCCTCCCGCGCGATCGTCTTGCGCGCGCTGCCGCGCGCGACCTCGACAAGAGCCGCCTGCTCGATGAGCTCGCCGTGATCGACCTGACGCAGGGCGAACAGCAGCTCCGGCGCCTGGTCGAGCCGTGCGCCGACGCCATACATGACGGCCGCGACGTGCTTGCACATCTTGGCCCAGTCGGGACACGAGCAGGTCATCTCGATCTGCGCGGGCTTGGGAAACAGGCCGTGCTCGCGGTCGGTGACCTGGCGCATCACCGGCTCCGACAGCTTGCCGGCGAGCAACTCGATGAGTGAGCCGATCTGCCCGGCACACTGCGTTTTCACGCGCTCCCAGTGCGCCTTGGGCAAGGGCTTGATCCGGATGTCGACCTCGTATAGTTGCGTGCCCGAGACGACCGCCATGATCCGGCCCGGATCGATCACCAGGTCGAGCACCGCGCCGTTGCGCACGTAGCTGCGTCCCCGCGGCAGGCGATACTCGAAGTCGCGGTAGGCCTCGAGGTTCTCGCACCAGGCCTTGCCCCAGAAGCTGCTGGCGATGCTACGGCCGGCGATCGTCACGGGCGCCGGGGCGCGGCTCGCCGCACCTCGCTTCTTCGCCAGGCGCTGCGCTTCACGGGCGGCCCGCGCGCGCTGCTCGCGCACGGAAGGCTTCGGTTGGTAGTACCACCAGTTCATGGGGAATTCCTTCGGCCGTTTCCCGTGTGCGTGCCCGATTCGATCATGCCTCGCACGCCTTGTGAATGTCGAGGGCGACGGCGGCGAGCAACTCCTCGTCGCTCATCTCGGTCAGGAGGCGCTCGCCGCCGCCGTCGAGCAACTCGCGAGCCAGGCTCTTCTTGCCCTCGATGAGCGCGTCGATCTTCTCCTCCACCGTGCCCCGGCACACGAACTTGTGCACCAGCACGTTGCGGTGCTGCCCGATGCGAAACGCCCGGTCGGTGGCCTGGCTCTCCACCGCCGGGTTCCACCAGCGATCGAAGTGAATCACCTGTGACGCTGCGGTCAGGTTCAGACCCGTGCCGCCGGCCTTCAACGAGAGCACGAAGAACGGCGGACCGTCGCTCTGCTGGAACTGGCGCACCAGATGCTGGCGCTGCCGCACGGGCGTTCCGCCGTGCAGCACCAGGCCGGGACGGCCGAAGATCCGGCCCAGATGATCCGCCAGCGGCTCGGTCAGTTCCCGAAACTGCGTGAACACCAGGACCCGCTCCTGGCGCTGCGCGAGCTCCTCGCACAGCGTTGCCAAGCGCTGGAACTTGTCACTGCGCTCGGGCGTGTACGCGCCGCCGGCGGCCCACTGCGCCGGATGGTTGCAAATCTGCTTCAGCTGCATCAGGCAGGCGAGCACCACGCCGCGGCGCTGGATGCCCTCGGTCCGCTCGAGCGTGCGGGCAAGCTCGCGCACGCAGCGCTCGTAGAGCGCGGCCTGCTCGCGCGTCAGTCCACAGAACGTGCGCAGCTCGGTCTTCTCCGGCAGGTCCGCGATGACATTCCGATCGGTCTTCAGCCGCCGGAGCAGGTAGGGCTGGATCAGCCTGCGCAGCGGCGCATAGGCCTCCGAGCCCTGCCCGAGGCGCTTGCTGGCCTGAGTGAAGGCGCGCGCGCTGCCCAACAGGCCCGGATTGAGGAAATCGAACAGCGACCACAGGTCGGAGAGGCGATTCTCGATGGGCGTGCCGGTCAGCGCGATGCGCGTCTGCGCGCGCAGCTCCTTCACGGCCCGAGTCTGACGGGCGGAGGGGTTCTTGATCGCCTGCGCCTCATCGAGCACCACCACGCGCCAGGCCCGCTCGCGCAGCGCCTGAGCGCGGGCGACCATGCCGTAGGTCGTGATGACCACGTCGATCCCGGCGAGCAGTCCCGCCAAAACCTTGCTCGAATTCAGATCCCCGTCCGATTCGGACGGGTGCGCCACGAACACCGCGAGCTGCGGGGCGAAGCGGGCGAGCTCGCCCTTCCAGTTGGCGATCAGCGACGCCGGCGCAACCACCAGGCTGGGGCCGCTGGCGGCCCCAGCGCGCGGCGCCGACTGCTCCCGCAGATGCACCAGCAGCGCGATCACCTGCAGCGTCTTGCCGAGCCCCATGTCGTCCGCGAGACAGGCCCCGAGGCCCAGACCCGAGAGCAGCGCCAGCCACTGTGCGCCCGTGAGCTGGTAGGGCCGCAGCGTCGCTTTGACACCCGCGACCGACAACGATCCGGCCTGCTGCGGATCGCGCAGCCGCGCGAGTTGCTCGCGCAGCCAGCGGCCCGCCTCGACCCCACTCCACTGCCGCACCGACTCCGGCAGCGGCTCGACGGCCGATCCCGGCGCGCTACCGGCCAGCAGCCGCATGCCCTCGAAGAACGACAGCCCGCCGTCGCGCACCTCGTGCTCGATGCGCCGCCAATGCGCCAGTGCCGCGCTCAGCTGCTCGCCGTCGGCTTCGACCCAACGGCCGCGCAACCGGATCAGGCCACCGGCGGCGGCCAGCAACTGGCGCTGCTCCTCCCGTGTCAGCGCCTCGCCCTCGAGCGTCAGGTCCACCGAGAAGTCCAGCATCGCGGCGGCGCCGAGCGCCACGGGCGGCGTTCCTCCGATCCGGACACTGGCCTGCGGACGCGCCGTTCGACTGTCGCGCCACCAATCCGGGATCCGCACGGCAAGTCCCGCCGCCTCGAGCGCCGGAATGCTGCGCAGCAGGCTGTAGGCTTCGGCCGCCGTCCAGGCCAAGGGACGGTACAGGTCGCCGCTGTCGAGCAAGGCCTGCACCCAGGGCACGCGCTCGGCCGCGTCGCGAATGGGCGTCAGTAGATTCACCAACTGGGCGCGGTGGGCCGCGCCGGCGTATTCGCGCAACGCTTCGGCTAGCGGCAGATGCTGCGCTTCGCCACGGCGCGAGACGCGCGCCGCGAACGTCGCCAGGAAAGCGAACGGGTGATCCGGATCGCGCTTGTTCTCCGCAAGGTGGAAGGTGACTCGACCCACCACACGCCACAGTCCATTGCGGGCATGCAGGTAGGCGCGCACCCCGCCCCCGTGCGCATGCGCCGCGCTCGACAGCTGCGCGTCGAGATCACGCCACGCGCCACAGAGCGCCAGCGCATCGAGGTATTCACCACCCATCACCGGGGGTGCTTCGAGCGCCCAATCGGTCAGCTCTTGCGCCGACGGCAGCGACAGCATCGGCGCCACCGGATCCGGATCGCCCAGGTGGCACACGCGAGTCAGGTAGCGCGTCGCGAACTCGCGCGCAAAACCCAAGGCAGGCGTCAGGGAAGTGCCGGTGTCCTCGGTCGCCAAGTGCAGAAGGCCGCAGCCCTGCCCCGCGGCAAACGCCGTACGAATGCGCGCCGCCGCCGCGGCCGGCACGTCGTCCTCGGCATCGACCGGGCGCACGGCGAAGCGCCGCTCAGGCGTGATGTATAGATCCAGACTCTCGGGCATCTCGGGGCGGCAGCGTCCTCGGGTGCGACATTCTATCGGTTCTCGACGAACGGTGAAGACCGCGCGGAACGTGCCCGGGGAATCTGTGCACGCATTTCTGCACGAACACGCAGGTCGCGGCGACGGGGGAGACGCGGCGAGTCGGCTACGCTGCCCGGCAGCCCGAACAGTGGGTCCCCGGAGCGGCTCAGTGCCCTCGCGATCGCACAAAGACCTGTTGCGACTGTTCCAGAACCGGCCCGCGCTCGTCGCGGAAATCGCGCGGTCGGCCTTGCACGCCGAGTTGCCTGAGTTCGCCGAGGCTCGCATCGACTCGGCCAATCTCAACGATCTGCGGCCCGCGGAGTACCGCGCGGATTGCGTAGTTCTGCTGCTGCGGGATCAGCCCGTCCTCGGCATGATCGTCGAAGTGCAACTCAACTCGGACGAGGAAAAGGGCAGCGGGCGCCCATGTCATGACACAGAGAAATCACAGACGGACTTCTTGAGCGAGTCGTGAGGGAAGAATACAGGTCTTTCGAGCAACCAATTTACTCCGTGGCCGAACACGGTGTATAAGATACGGAAGCAGGACAGGGGCAAATAGACGAATATGAGTACCAGTGACAAAATGACGAGTGTCCTGGGACAGCGAGGTGGAAACCACCCGCTGGCGTGTTTTGTCGACCACGCGGAAACGTATGGGCCACACGTCATTGACGCAATGGTAAGCAGAATTCCGAGGGTTGATATTGCTGTTGATTTGGGCGCAGGGTCCGGTCGTGATCTGGAAACTGTCAGGAAACACCATCCTAATGCACAAGTCGTTGCTGTGGAAACGAGCACTGTTTATGCCGCAGCCTTGCAGAAAAGACTTCCGGACGTAAGAATTCTGGATATCGAGCGAGATGATTTGCCGTTTAACGATGGCACTGTGGATTTAATTATCGCGAATCAGGTTCTAGAGCACACAAAGGAAGTTTTTTGGATATTCCATGAGGTCTCCAGGACCCTCAGAATCGGCGGACATTTCATCTTTGGCGTTCCCAATGTCGCGTCTTTGCATAATCGTATGTTGCTTCTATTCGGAGTACATCCGACGCAGCATAAATTGTGTTCCGCGCATGTTCGCCCATTTTCAAAAGCAGATTTGTGCAAATTTGTGGATGCGTGCTTTCCGGACGGTTATCTTCTTAAAGCGTTCGCGGGATCACAGTTTTACCCATTTCCAAAACGTATCGCGAGAGCCCTGGCGAATATGTTTCCAACGGGCGCATTTTCTATTTTCTTTCAACTGGAGAAGATGCGGGAGTATGATGATCAATTTGCGCACTATCCGGCGCTAGCTCAACTTGAGACAAATTTTTATACTGGTGGCGTAGGAGGAGATTACGGAAAGTCCGAGAAGTCCGACGAGACCGACGCATGACGCACTTTCCGCACATCACCATCGCGATTTCCGCGAATTTCCTGTCGACGTTCAGCCGCAGAACGCAGTGGATGGCACACCCAGAAAATCAAGCACTTGCTGCTGTGGTGGCCTGAGGGTCACCTCGAAGGTTTGCCTGATGCGTTTCTGACGAAGCAGCGTGTGGCGCTGGACGCGAGCGAAGAGGCGCAGGATCTGTTCGGTGCTCGGACGGGCGCAGCGGCGCTCTTCGGAGCAAATCGGTAAAGCCTTCAAGGGCTGGCGCTGCATCGCGCGGCCGGAGCGTGTCAATCACTTTGAGACACCCGGCGGGCGTGATCCCTTCGGTCGGTTCGGTGGGTGATGCATACGACAATGCGATAGCCGGGAGCTTCTTCGCTTCTCTGGAGTGTGAACTGCTGGATCGACGGTGCTTTCACACGCACGCGGAGGCGAGGCTTGCCGTCTTCGAATGGATCGGAGGCTGGTACAACACCCGCAGGCGACACTCGTCCCTCGGCTACCTCTCGCCCGTACAATTCGAACGCGATCTGCGTTCCCGATGCATCAGTGCAGCGCGGCTAGTGCCGCGAAGCGCGGCAGACCGCACTGCTGTCAAATCTGTTATAATTATGAAGGAGAAACCTCACGGGAGCACTACACTACGTCACGGAGAGAGCTTCCACCCGTCCACTGAAGCGGGGCAGATCCAGACATTTCGCAGCTGAATCATCTTCGCCATGCGCTGAAGCTTACTCACATGTGGCGCACATATCACGCGCGACCGGCCCCGCCGCCGAGCAATCCGCCCCGCGCCTACCGGTAGTGGGTCTCGATCCAGTGCTGGTAGCTGCCGTCCATGACGGCCCGCCACCACCACTCGTTCGCCAGATACCACTGGAAGGTCGCGCGCAGTCCCTGCTCGAGGGTGACTTCGGCGCGGTAGCCGAGTTCCCGCTCGGCCTTGGCGCAGTCGATGGCGTAGCGGCGATCATGGCCCGGTCGGTCCTTGACGAAGCGGATCAGGCTCGCGGACTTCTCACCGCGCGCCGCGGGCGCATCGGGAAACTGCCGGGCGAGGTCGTTACGTTGCTCGAACGCCGCATCGGCGAGCGCGCACAGTGTCTCGATGAGCGTGACGTTCTGGCATTCCGCGCCGCCGCCGATGTTGTAAACCTCGCCCGGCGCGCCCCGCTCCAACACCCGGTCTATCCCCCGGCAATGGTCCGAGACATGCAGCCAGTCGCGCACGTTGCGCCCATCGCCGTAGATCGGCAGCTCGCGGCCGTGCAGCAGGTTCACGATCGCGAGCGGAATCAGCTTCTCCGGAAAATGATACGGTCCGTAGTTGTTCGAGCAGTTGCTGGTGGTCGTCGCGAGGCCGTAGGTGTGGTGATAGGCGCGCACCAGATGATCCGAGGCTGCCTTGCTCGCCGAGTACGGCGAGTTCGGCGCATACGGGGTACATTCGGTGAAGGCCGGATCTTTGGGACCGAGCGATCCATACACCTCGTCCGTGGAGACGTGGTGGAAACGGTGCCGCGGGACGGTGCGCTCCTCGAGCCACACGGTGCGCGCCGCCTTGAGCATCGAGTGCGTGCCCTGAACATTGGTCTCGATGAACGCGTCCGGCCCGTGGATCGACCGGTCGACGTGCGACTCGGCCGCGAAGTGCACGATGGTGTCGATGCGCGCCTCGCGCAGCAGACGTTCGACGAGTCCCGTATCCCGGATGTCGCCGCGCACGAAGCGCAGCGCCGGCCGCGCCCTGACCGCCTCGAGGTTGGCCAGATTGCCGGCATAGGTGAGCGCATCGAGTACCACGAGGCGATCGTCGGGGTGCTGCGCCAGCCAGTGATGCACGAAGTTCGCGCCAATGAAACCCGCGCCGCCGGTGATCAGCAGGCTACGCATGGGCCATCTCCCGCAGGACCTCGCGCAACCGCTGCCGCCAGTGCGCGGGGATGCAGCCCAACGCGATCAAGGAGCGCTTGTCGAGCACGCTGTAGGCGGGGCGGCGCGCCGACGTCGGATAGTCTTCCGTGGCGATCGGCGTGACCGTCATGGACGGCGGCAGCAGGTCCGCCGCGAGGCCCTCCTCGGCGATGGCCACCGCGAAGTCGTACCAGCTCGCCACGCCCGCATCGGTCCAGTGATGGATGCCCCGAATCTCCGGCCGCGCGGCGATCCGCCAGAGCGTCTCGGCCAGGGGCCGGGCCGCCGTGGGCGTGCCGACTTGATCGGCCACGACCCGTACCGCGCCGCGCTCGCGCATGACCCTCAGCATCGTGCGTACGAAATTGGCGCCCTCGGTGGCATAAACCCATGCCGTGCGCACGATCACCGCAGCCTCCGGCAGCGCCTCGAGGACGGCCCGCTCGCCGTCGCGTTTCGTGGCGCCGTAGACATTCAGCGGGTCGGTCGGCGCATCCGGCCGATACGGCGAGGATGCGCGGCCGTCGAAGACGAAATCCGTCGAGAGGTGGATCAGCCGGGCCCCGCACTCGCGGGCCCCCGCGGCGAGGTGGGCCGGACCGTCTGCGTTGATTGCATGCGCCTTCTGCGGCTCGGATTCCGCCGTGTCGACACCGGTGTACGCGGCCGCATTGATGATGACTTCGGGGCGCTCCCGCAGCAGCCGCTCGCGCACACGGCCGGCATCCGTAATGTCGAGGTCGGCATGTCCGCAGGCGATCAGCTCGACATCCTCGGGACAGATCTGGCGCAGCATCCGGCCGACTTGCCCACCCGCGCCCGTCAGGAGCACCTTCACGGATAGACCTCGGCGGCACCGAAGGCGGGCGCGGCGGCATCCTTGGCCGACAAGGTGGGCTGCACCCCGTCGGGCAGTGGCCAGCGGATACCGATCGCCGGATCGTCCCAGCGGATGGCGCGCTCATGCTCGGGGGCCCAGACATCGGTCACCTTGTAGAGAAAGTCGGCCGCATCGCTGAGTACCAGGTAACCGTGCGCAAAGCCGGGGGGCACCCACAGCATGTGGTGGTTCTCGGCCGAGAGCGTCACGCCCACCCAGCGGCCGAAGGTCGGCGAGCGGCGGCGGATATCGACGGCCACATCGAACACCACGCCGCTCACGACGCGCACCAGCTTGCCCTGCGGGTGTTGGATCTGATAGTGCAGCCCGCGCAGGATGTGCCGAGCCGAGTGGCTGTGGTTGTCCTGCACGAAATCCAGGTCCAGCCCCGCCGCGGCGAACGTGCGCTGCGCCCAGGACTCGAGAAAATACCCGCGCGCATCGCCGAACACCTTCGGGCGGACGAGCACGACCTCCGCAATCGCTGTGGGCTCGAACTCCATTACAGCGGCCCTTGCAAGATATCGAGCAAATACGCGCCGTAGCCGCTCTTGGCGAGCGGCGCGGCGAGCCGCTCGAGCTGTGCGGCATCGATGAAGCCCGAGCGGAAGGCGATCTCCTCGGGGCAGCAGACCTTCAGGCCCTGGCGCGTCTCGATGGCCTCGATGAACATCGAGGCCTGGATGAGCGATTCATGGGTGCCAGTGTCGAGCCAGGCCACCCCGCGCCCGAGCAACTCCACACTGAGCGCCCCGCGCTCCAGGTACAGGCGGTTGAGGTCGGTGATCTCGAGCTCCCCGCGCGCCGACGGCCGCAGCTGCGCGGCCAGATCGACGACCTGATTGTCGTAGAAGTACAGTCCGGTCACCGCGAAGTTGGATTTCGGCCGCGCCGGCTTCTCCTCCAGGGACACCGCCCGTCCGGCCGCATCGAAACTGACCACGCCGTAGCGCTCCGGGTCACGCACGCGATAGGCGAACACGGTCGCACCGCTGTCGCGCCGCGCCACGGCCCTGAGCTGCTCGGGCAGTCCATGACCGTAAAAGATGTTGTCGCCGAGCACCAGCGCCGCGGGCTCGCGGCCCACGAACCGCTTGCCGATGATGAACGCCTGCGCCAGGCCTTCGGGGCGCGGCTGCTCGGCATAGGAAAACGACACACCCCACTGCGCGCCGTCGCCGAGCAGCCGCCGGAACAGCGGCAGGTCCTCGGGGGTCGAGATCAGCAGGATATCCCGGATCCCGGCCAGCATCAGCGCCGAGAGGGGATAATAGACCATGGGCTTGTCATAGACCGGCAGCAGCTGCTTGCTGATGCTCAGCGTGACCGGATGCAGCCGCGTCCCGGCGCCCCCGGCAAGAACGATACCTTTCAATGGATGGCTCCTCGGCCCGATAGGTTCCCCGTAGCTTGCCACGGGCCGTCCGCTTCCGTCAGGGTTGAGCGGACCGCCTCCACGTTGAGTCCATCCTAGCCTCACGCCGTTGAGGTGATACAGCGCCGCAATCCTCTACGGGCGAGGGCGAACACCTCGCCCTGAGGACCGGAGATGCCGTGCCGGATGGCCCCGAACGGACTTGCCATGGAACCGCCCGGCCCGCGACACGCTTTAGCCGAGCACGTCCCTCACGCACGCCAGCAGGTCGTCGTACACACCGTCAGCGGCGCCGACGGCCTCCTCGGACAGCGTCTCACCGGTACGCACCACGAAGCACTTCCCGATGCCCGCCGCCCGGCCCGCCTGTACATCGGAGAGCCGATCACCCACCAGGAACGACGCCGCCGGATCGATGTCCAGTGCGCGGCCGGCGCGCAGCAGCATCCCGGGTCTGGGCTTGCGGCAGGCGCAATCCACGCGGTACTGCGGCAGGGGCGCATCGGGCAGATGGGGACAATACTCGATGGCATCGAGCGTGACGCCCGCGGCCCGGAGGATCTGGCGCAGGTGGTCCGTCAGCGCGTGGTAGTTCCCTTCGCTGTAAAGCCCGCGGGCGATGCCCGACTGATTGGTCACCACGATCCGGTGGTAGCCGGCCGCCTGCAGGCGCGCGAGCGCCTCGATCGCCCCCGGCAGCAGCACGAAATCCTCTTTGCGGTAGACGAAGGCGCGCTCCTCGTTGAGCACGCCGTCACGATCGATGAAAGCCGCGCGGTCACTCATGCGTCGCGAATGCGCCGGACCAGCGCCGTGGTCGAATAGCCCGCGACGAACGGGAGGGCGACGGAGCGACCACCCCAGGAGCGCACCAGGCGGGTCTCCTCCAGCGCCTCCATGGCGTAATCGCCGCCTTTCACGTAGATCTGCGGGCGACAGCGGCGCAGCAACTCGCACGGCGTCTTCTCATCGAACAGCGTCACCCACGAGACGCTCTCGAGCGCCGCCATCACGAGCAGCCGGTCGAGCTCGGCATTGAGCGGCCGATCGGGTCCCTTGCCCTGCAGGCGGGCCGAGGCATCGCTGTTGACCGCGACCAGCAGCGCCGCGCCGAGGGCGCGCGCCTCGGCCAGGTAGGCCACGTGCCCGCGATGCAGCACGTCGAACACACCGTTGGTGAATACCAGCGGCCGCGGCCCCGAATAGGCCGCGACGTCGGCAGCCGGAATGATCTTGCGGCTGAGCGAGTGCGGAATATCGGCCATCTTGACGAATCAGATCCGGATCAGGAAACGGGGGTTATTCGCCCCGGGGCGCTCGCGGCGGGACGGCCCCTATCGTCGCGCAGCGCTGGAGTCAATTCCAGCCTCGATTCGAGGGAATTTGCGCGCTGTCACAAAATGGGCAGGCCATCATCCCCAGCGCCCGCGACGCGCGCCCGGCGTCACTGCCCGGTCAGCCACTGCCCATAGCGGCGCACGCCCGTCTCGACGTCGGCGAACGCCACATCACAGCCTGCGGCGCGCAGTGCGGTGAGGTCGGCCTGAGTGTGGCACTGGTACTTGCCGATGAGCGCCTCGGGGAACGGGATGTACTCGATCAAGCCGCTCTCGACCTGCTCGGCCAGCGTCAGCGGCGCCTCACCGCGCTGCGCGCGCACCGCGTTGAGGGTCGCGTGGGCCACATCGTTGAACGGCTGGGCGCGGCCCGAGCCCACGTTGAACAGGCCGCTGCGCTCGCCATGGCGCAGGAACCACAGGTTCACGGCGACCACGTCTTCGACGTACACGAAATCGCGGGTCTGCTCGCCCGGGCCGTAACCGCCATACTCTCCGAACAGCTGCACCTTGCCCCGCGCGCCGATCTCGCCGAAGTGGTGGCAGGCCACCGAGGCCATGCGCCCCTTGTGCTGCTCGCGCGGCCCATAGACGTTGAAATAGCGAAAGCCGGCCACCTGGTGGCGCGCGGTGGGCAGCATGCGCCGCACCACGTTGTCGAACAGGAGCTTCGAGTAGCCATAGACGTTCAGCGGCCGCTCGCACTCGGGGGATTCGCGAAATACCGAGGTATCGCCGTACGTGGCCGCCGACGAGGCGTACAGCAGCCGTGTGCCCTGCGCCTGGCAGGCATCGAGCAGGCGCTTGGAGCTGCGGTAGTTGGTCTCGAGCATGTACTGGCCGTTGTGCTCGAGCGTGTCGGAGCATGCCCCCTCGTGAAAGACGGCCTCGATGTGACCGAGCTCGCCACGCTCGAAGCGCGCGTAGAACTCGCCGCGGTCGAAGTAGTCGGCGAGCCGGGCGCCGAGCAGATTGCGATACTTCATTCCGTCGGTCATGTCGTCCACCGCGATCACCTCGTCGCAGCCGATGGCGTTCAGGCCGTGAACGAGATTGCTGCCGATCATGCCGGCGGCGCCGGTGACCACGACTCTCACGCGAACAGCTCCTCGTACGATGCCGTGGCGGTGCCGAATTTGCCGACGACGATACCGGCGGCGCGGTTGGCGATCGGCATGGCCTCGCGCAACGGCACTCCGGCGGCCATCATCGCGGCCAGGGTGGCGATCACCGTGTCGCCGGCGCCGGTGACGTCGAACACCTCGCGAGCGTGAGCGCCGATGCGCACGTGACCGGCCGCATCGAACAGCGACATGCCTTCCTCGCTGCGGGTGAGCAGCAGCGCCTCGAGGCGGTGGGCCTGGCACAATTTCGCGACCCGCTCCTCCAGCTGGGCCTCCGAGGACCACGGTCCGATCACATGTGTCAGCTCCGCGCGGTTGGGCGTCACCACGGTCGCCCCGGCATAGCGGGCATAGTCGGCGCCCTTGGGGTCGACCAGCACCGGCCGGTCCGCCGCGCGGGCCCGTTCGATCATGCGGGGAATGTGGGTCAGGCCGCCCTTGCCGTAATCGGAAAACACCACCGCGGCGCACTGCGGCACCGCATGATCGAAGTCCGTGAGCATGCCCGAGAGTATCTCGTGATCGGGCAGATTCTCGAAGTCGACCCGCACCAGCTGCTGCGCCCGGCCAATGACGCGCAATTTGACGCTGGTGTAGAGCTTCGGATCGCGGCCGAGCAGACACTCGATGGAGCGCTCCCGCAGCAGCGCCTCGAGGCGACGCGCCGGCTCGTCCTGACCCACCACGGTGATGAGCGAGACCGCCGGACCGAGCGCTTTGACGTTGAGCGCCACATTGGCCGCGCCGCCCAGGCGCTCCTCCTCGCGCGTCACCCGCACCACCGGCACCGGCGCCTCGGGCGAGATGCGCTCGACGTCGCCGAACAAGTAGCGGTCCAACATGGCGTCGCCCACGACCAACACACGGGCGCGCGCGAGACGGGATCTCAGGTCGGCAGTCATACGCCGGCCAGATCCAACGCCGACTCGATCAGGCCGCACAGCGTGTGGCCGATGAACCCGTGCGCTTCCTGGATGCGCGCGGTACTCTCGCTCGGCACGACGATCGAGATATCGCACAGCGGGCGCAGCGCCCCGCCGTCCCGGCCCAGCAGTCCGATCACGCCAATGCCCGCGGCGCGGGCGGCCTCGACCGCGCGCAGCACGTTGCGCGAATGGCCGGAGGTCGAGATCGCGATCAGGCAGTCGCCACGCGTCCCGAGCCCCATCACCTGGCGCGCGAACACCTCATCGAAGCTGTAATCGTTGGCGATCGAAGTCAGAGCCGACGTGTCGGTGGTGAGTGCGACCGCCGCGAGCGGCCGCCGGTCGCGCACGAAGCGCCCGGTCAGCTCCGCGGCGATGTGCTGGCTGTCGGCCGCCGAGCCGCCGTTGCCGCAGAACATCAGCTTGCGCCCCGCCGCGAGCGTCTCGGCCATCAGCGCCCCGGCCCGCGCGACCTCGCCGGCGAGCGGCGCCAGTCGCTCGAACAGCGCGCGATGCTCGAGCAGGTTGGCCGCGAAAATGTTCTCCGTCATTTTCCGGCGACGTCAGTGGGCTGCGCCGTAGAAGCCGCCGATGCACTCCACCACGTAGCGCAGCTGCTCCCCGGAAAGCTCCGGATAGATCGGCAGGGCCAGCGTCTCGCGCGCGGCGCGCTCGGATTCGGGGAACTCCCCGGCGTGGTGACCGAGGTAGGCGAAGCACGCCTGCAGGTGCAGGGGAATGGGATAGTAGATCTCGGTGCCGACCCCGGCACCCGCGAGGTGCTCGCGCAGCGCATCGCGCCGCTTCACCCGGATCACGTACTGGTTGAAGATGTGATGGAAACCCGGCAACACCCGGGGCGTGATCACCTGATCCCCCAGTCCGGCCTGCGAGAACCCCTCGTCGTAGACTCGCGCGTTGCGCTGGCGCTGGCCGGACCACTCGTCGAGGAGGTCGAGCTTCACGTTGAGCACCGCCGCCTGCAGTTCGTCGATGCGGAAGTTGCCGCCGATGAAGGCGTGATGATACTTGGGCTTTCCGCCGTGCACGCGCAGCACCCGCATGTGCTCGGTCAGGACCTCGTCCTGCGCCACGCACAGGCCGGCGTCCCCGAAGGCACCGAGATTCTTGGTCGGAAAGAACGAGAAGCAGCCGACATCGCCGAAGCTGCCGGCCGGCTGACCGGCTGCATCTCGGGCGCCAATGGCTTGGGCGGCATCCTCGATCACTCGCAGTCCCGCCTCGCGCGCCAGTGCGAGCAGCGGCTCCATCGGACAGACCTGGCCGTACAGGTGCACCGGCATGATCGCCTTGACCCGCGTGCCGCTCGCCCGGTGCACCAGCTGCGCGCCGCGGCGCTCGCACTGCTGCGCGATGAACGTCTGCACGGCGGGCGCGGAAAGATTGAACGTCTCGGGCTCGATGTCGCAAAACAGCGGCCGCGCGCCGGTGCGGGCAATGGTCCCCGCCGTCGCGAAAAAGGTATAGGGCGTCGTGATCACCGCATCGCCGGGACCGATGTCGAGCGCCATGAGCGCAAGCAGCAGCGCGTCGGTGCCGGAGGACACTCCGATGCCGTAGCGGCTGCGGCTGTAGGCGGCGATGCGCGCCTCGAGCGTCCGGACCTCGGGGCCGAGGATGAACTGTTGGCTGGCACACACCGCGTCCACCGCCGCGCGCACGCGCGGGGCGATGATCTCGTATTGCGGCTTCAGATCGAGCAAGGGCACGCGCAGCGCCGGCCCTGGGGATTTTTCACTCACGAATCGCGTTCCTCGGTCACCACCGTAGTTTAGCGCGCCACGCGGGCGAACCGCCCGGCGCGCCACCCTCAGGCATCGCGCGGCGGCGGCGGATCCTCCCACAAGCAGTGCCCGCCGCTCGCCTGGCGGATCACGCGCAGCACCTGCGCGTGGGCCTCGCGCTCCTGCTCGCTCGCGCTGAGCACCTTCAAGGGTCCCGCCGCGCGGCGCGGTCGCTCGGGGTGTGCCGCCGCGCCGGGCGGCTCGCGCGAGAGCGCGAGCGCCGCCTGCCCGCCGGTCATGGCCAGATACACGTCCGCCAGAATGCGCGCATCGAGCAGCGCGCCGTGCACTTCGCGCCCGGAATTATCGACGTTGTAGCGCCTGCACAGCGCATCGAGATTGTTGCGCTGCCCCGGATGCAGCTCGCGGGCGAGCGCGAGCGTATCGAGCACGTGGCAGCGCTCGGCCAGCTTCTCCGGCCGCCCGCAGCGCGCCAGCTCGTACTCGAGAAAGCCCACGTCGAAGGCGGCGTTGTGGGCGACGATCTCGGCTGTCTCGATGAAGTCCAGCAGCTCCGAGGCGATATCCCCGAACAGCGGCTGGTCGACGAGCGAGGCGCGCGAGATACCGTGCACGGCGAGCGCGCTTTCGTCGATGTCCCGCTCGGGATTGAGGTAGCGGTGGAAGGTCCGGCCGGTGACGCGGCGATTGAGCAGCTCCACGCAGCCGATTTCGATGATGCGGTGCCCTAGGGCGGTCTCGAGGCCGGTGGTCTCGGTGTCTAAAACGATTTGTCGCATGGGCGCAGTGTACGCGCTGTCTAGCGAACCGGTTCGACCGCGCCGCCCAGCAGCGCGTCGATGGCCTGGTTGGCCAAGCGATCGACGCGCTCGTTGCCCGGCACGCCCGCGTGTCCCGGCACCCAGTGCCACTCGATCTGGTGCGCTTTGGTGAGCTGCTCGAGGCTCTGCCACAGATCCTGGTTCTTCACCGGCTTGCGATCCGCGGTCCGCCAGCCGTTGGCCTTCCAGGCCCTCAGCCACTCGGTGATCCCGCGGCGCACGTACTGCGAATCGGTGTAAACGCGGGCCCGCACCGGCCGCTTGAGCGCCCCGAGCGCCGCGATCACGGCCATCAATTCCATGCGGTTGTTGGTGGTATGCGCCTCGGCGCCCGAGAGCGTCTTCTCGCGCGCGCCGAGCATCAGCAGCGCGGCCCAGCCTCCCGGCCCCGGATTGCCGCGGCAGGCCCCATCGGTATAGATCTCGACGGTCGCCGCGGTTTGGCCGGCCTGACGGGCGGCGCTCACGGGGTACGCCTGAAGCCGGGCCGCACCGGCGGGGCGGGCTTGACGAGCCCGCCGAGCATCGCCTTGCGGGTGCGCAGACGCAGGGGCGTGAACGTATAGACCTGCTTGCGCGCCTTGAGCAGATAGGCCCCCGCCGGCAGCGGGAACATCAGCCCCCGCCGCAGCAGCCGATCCGCCCCTTCGCCGGCGGCCAGTCCGCCTCCCCAGGGACTGCGATACAGGTAGCGCCGCGCCGCGAACACCTCGTAGCCGAGCAGCGCCAGCCATTCGCGCACCCGCCGCTCCGAGAGCACCCGGCGCAGCCCCGGCGGAAAACCGCTGCGGCTGAATCGGGCACGGGCGCCCCAAAGACTCAGGGGACGGAAGCCGAGCACCAGCAGCTGGCCTTCTCCCACCAGCACCCGGTCGACCTCGCGCACGATCGCGTACGGGTCGGTCGCGAATTCCAGGGTGTGCGGCAGGAGCACCGCATCGATCGAATCGCCGCTCACGGGCAGTTGAGTCGGGCGACCGATGATGTCTGCATCCGCCGACAATCCAGGCGAGGCGAGCACGGCCCGATGACGGGTCCGGCACGCCGCCAACAGCTCGCGGCCCGCGCCCCAGGCACCGATTTGCAGGCATTCCCAGCCGAAAACATCTTCCAGGGCCTCGGTCACCAGCGCCGCCTCGGCCGCGATCAGCGCTTGGCCGGCGGGGCTCGCCCACCAGCAGCGCCGCGCGTGCGCGGACTCGCAATGCGCAGAACTGTGAGTTTCTTCCATCAAAGGGCTAGTCAACCTGTGATATCACAAGGTAAATTTCGCTACTGGGTTCGTTTATTGTAATGTGCCATCCGGTGGCGCGCGAAACACCGGCGCGGATGCAATTTAGCATGCCGGGACAAAGTACATAGAGGGCTGGGAATTGACGACGTCTTCCGTGAGATGGGTACGCGGTGCCCTGGGTCTCCTCGGTGCACTCGCATTGGCGGCATGCGCGACACGCACACCCATCCGCCCGGCCGGCACCGAGCACGTGGTAACTCCGTCTGCGGCACCTTCGGTGAAGGTCCTGCGCTCGCCGCCGGCGGCCGCAACCGCCCGGGCGTCCTCCGCGGTCCGCGCGCCACAAGTCATCACCCGCGTTGCGGCCGTGGCGCCCGAGCCCCATTACGCCAACCTCTTCGCGCGCATCCGCGCCGGAATGCGGCTGCCGCAGCCGAATATGCCCATCATCGCGCAGGAGGCGCACTGGTACGCCAACCACCCGAAATTCCTGCAGCGCTCCTTCAATCGGGCCGACATGTATCTCTACTACATCGTCACGCAGCTGCAGAAGCGGCACATGCCGCTCGAGCTGTCCCTGCTGCCGGTCATCGAGAGCGCCTACCGGCCGTACGCCTACTCCTGGGCGCGGGCGGCCGGCATGTGGCAGTTCACCTCGGGCACCGGCAAGGTCTTCGGCCTGAAGCAGGACTGGTGGTACGACGGCCGGCTGAACGTCGTTGCCTCCACCCAGGCGGCGCTCGATTACCTGCAGCAGCTGCACAAGCAGCTCGGCGGGAGCTGGCTGCTCGCGATCGCAGCGTACAACTGCGGTGTCTTCAACGTTCAGCGCGCGGTTCGCTACAACCAGGCCAGGGGCCTGCCGACGGACTTCTGGCACCTGATCCTGCCGCGAGAGACCGAGCTGTACGTCCCGCAGCTGCTGGCGATGGCCCGTCTGGTCGCCGATCCGGCCAAATACGGCCTGTCCTTCAGTCCGATTCCGGACCGGCCATACTTCACGAAGGTGCCCACGGGTGGGCAGATCAATCTCGAGGTGGCCGCGCGCCTCGCCGGGATCACCTCCGATGAGATCTATCAGCTGAATCCGGCGTTCCTGCGCTGGGCCACCGATCCCACCGGACCGTTCTACCTGCTGCTGCCGGTCGATGCCGCGCCGGTGTTCGAGCAGAACATCAAGGATCTCACCGCCGATGAGCGCATGGGCGTGGAGCGCTACGTGGTGCGCGCCGGGGATTCAGTCTATTCCATCGCGCGCCGCTTCAACACGACCACGGACCTGGTGCGCCGCCTCAACAACCTGCCGAACGGACAGCTGAGCGTCGGCCAGGCAATCGATGTGCCGACGACGGCCTATCGATTGCCGCACAATGTGCTGGTGGCCGCCGAACAGAACGATCGCTCGCTGTGGCGGCATGATTTCCGCTTCCGCGTCGTGCGGGTACGCCCGGGTGACTCGCTGTGGGCGATCGCCCAGCGCAACGGGATGAGCGTCCAACGTCTGGCGCAGATCAATGGACTGTCGGTACGTCACTCGATCCTTTATCCGGGCGAGCCGCTGCGGCTGTATGCCGATGCGCGCGTGGGACGCTTCACCGCGCCTGGCGTGCGCGTGGTGCGCGTGCGTCCCGGTGACAGCCTCTGGTCGATCGCGGTGCGCAACCACGTGAGCGTGCATGCGCTGGCGCGCGCCAACGGCCTGTCGATCTATCATCCCATTCTGCGGCCCGGCGAGCAGCTGCGTATCCTGCCGACGATGGCCACGGTCCAATACAACAGGCGGCGCGCCTTGCTGGCCGGTATCGAGCGGGGTGTCCATCGGATCATTTATACGGTCCAAACGGGCGATACGCTCTGGCAGATCGCCCGCCGCTTCCAGGTCCGGGTACGTCAGATCCTGGCCTGGAACGAGATGAACCTGGATCGCCCCATTCTCGCGGGACAGAAGCTGATGATCCTGGCCGATTCCGGCGGCTGATTGGTCTACACTGCCGGCCCGCGCACCCCTCGGGTGCGCGGGCCGGCTCAGTTCTGCAAGGACCCTCGCATGGGATTTCTCTCGGGTAAGCGCGCCTTCATCGTCGGAGTGGCCTCGGAGCGCTCCATAGCCTGGGGCATCGCCCAGGCGCTGCACCGCGAGGGGGCCGAGCTGGCATTCTCGTACGTCAACGACAAGATGCGCGAGCGCGTCGAAACCCTGGCCGGCTCCATCGGCTCGCGCATCACGATGCCGCTCGATGTCACCGACGACGGGCAGATCGATGCGGCGTTCGCGCTGCTCAAGCGCGAGTGGGATGCTCTGGACATTCTCGTGCACGCCGTGGCGTTCGCGCCGCGCGAGGGTGTCTCGGGCAGCTTCGTCGAGAATACGACCCGCGAGGCGTTCCGCATCGCGCACGATGTGTCGAGCTACAGCCTGACGGCGCTCGCCCGCGGCGCGGCGCCCCTGATGAGCGGCCGGGCCGGGGCGCTGCTCACCCTGTCATACCTCGGCGCGATGCGCTCGATCCCGAGCTACAACGTCATGGGTCTCGCCAAGGCGAGCCTGGAGGCCAACGTGCGCTTTCTGGCGGCCGACCTCGGGCCGCGCGGCATCCGGGTCAACGGCATTTCCGCCGGTCCGATCAAGACGCTTGCGGCCGCGGGTATTGCCGGCTTTCGCAAGATGTTGAACCACGTAGCCGAAGTTGCGCCGCTGCGGCGCAACGTGACCCAGGAAGACGTGGGCAACGCCGCGGCCTTCCTGTGCTCCGACCTCGCCGCCGGGATCACCGGCGAGATCCTCTACGTCGACGGCGGCTTCAGCACCGTCGGGATGAGCTTTCCGTCCCAAACGGACGGCTGATCCACTACTGGAACGCGTGAGGATTCGTGCGCACCTTGGCGGTGTCACGCATCTGCCCCATGTAGGCCACCACGTCGCCATCGGCGTTGGCGCGCAGCAACTGCTGCAGCAGTGTGCGGCGCAGCAGCGGATTGACGTGTGAGGCGGTCCGCACCGCCATCACGGCAAGCAGCACCGCCCCACCGTTGCTGAGGGCCTTCGCCTCGTACACCGGCCGACCTGCGGGCTTCGGCGCGGCGAACGCGAGCTGGCCAACGTCGGTGGGCACGGACGGATCGTCGCGGCCGATGAACGTTGCCGGCGCCGCTTTGAGTCCCAGCGCCTGCGCGACGCTCTGCAGGGACTTCCCGGCCCGCACCGCGCGCCGGGCCGCCTCGGCAGCCGCGAGCGCGGCTTGGTTGGTACGGCGAGTCCGCAGAGCGGCCACGATGCCGGCCTTGACCTCGGCCAGCGGCTTGAGCTGCGGGCCGTGGTGTCCCAGAACCTTCACGATCACCATCCGGTCGTTGTCGAGGACGATGGGCCCGCCGAAGCTGCCTGCAGCCAGGGCCGCGCTACCAAACACCAGGTTCTGCACCGACGGGGCCACACCGAGGGGCGGCGCGCCCGGGCCGTGCAGGAACTGCGGCACCGTGCCCGTGGTGAGGCCGTAGCGCTTGGCCAGCGCCGCGAGACTCGCGCCCGGGGTCTGCAGATCGTTCTGCAGGCTATCCTCGATGTGACCGAATCGACGGACCGCGAGGCGACGACGGAGCTGCGCCACGAGCTGCGACTTGACCGATGCGAATGGGCGGGTGTGGCGCGGCCGAATCCCATCCAGGCGGATGATCTGATAGCCGAACCGTGTCTTGACCGGGCCGGTGATGTCGCCAACCTTGGCGATGGCGAACAGCGCGCGCGTGAAAGTCTTGTCATAGCCGGCGCGGCTCATCCAACCGAGATTGCCGCCGTTGGCCGCCGAGCCCGGATCCTGCGAGTACTTCTTGGCCAGCGCCGCGAAATTCCGGCCCGCGCGGGCGAGCTGCGCAATATGCTCGGCCTTGCTCAAGGCGGTCTTGGGGTCCTTGCCGAGGGTGATCACGATGTCGCTGGCCTCGCGCCGCTGGGGCACCACGAAATGCGTGAGCTCCTTCTGGTATTGCGCTTGCAGGGCCGACGCGGAGATTTTCTGCCGGCGCTCGAGCTGCGCCAGCGTGAGTTGTCCATAACGCAGATCCACCGACTCCGGCAGCATGTACTCGGCCCGATGCGCGTGGTAATAGGCTGCGATCGCCGCCGGCGGGATCGGCGCCGCGCTGGCGTAGCGCTTGGCCGGAAACAGCACGTATTGCACCTTGCGCTGCTGACTCTGCAGCCTCTGGGCGCGATCGATCTGCTCCGGCGTCAGGAAATCGGAGGAGCGGATACCGTCGAGGAGTTGATTGCTGCGCAGCTGACTCGCGATCTCCTGCTCGAACTGCGGCAGAGCAATGCCCGACTCGGCCAGCACGTCCTCGGCGGCCTGGGCCGAGTACTTCCCGTTCACCTGGAACTGCGGCACCTGGCGGATTGCCTCGATCAGTTCCCCTTGAGTCACCCGGTAGCCGAGCTTCTGGGTACGCAGCTCCATGAGGGTGGTGCCGATCAGACCTTCCAGCACCTCGCTCTGCAGCTTTTTGCGCTGACTTGCCGACAGATTGGCGCCGTAGATCCGCGCGATCTGCGGCTGGTCGCGCAGCCAGGCGTTGCTCGCCTGCTGCAGCGTGATCGCATGACCATCCACGACGGCCGCATCGGCGGCACTGCTGCCGAAATTGAGGTTCACGATGCCATAGGCACCCCAGGCCGAAAACACCAGCGCCAGGGCGCCGAGGATCGTGTACCAGAGCCACTTGTGGGTGGAGAGGCTGTCGGTGAGCTTCTGCAGCATGTCTTCGTGTGGCCGCGCCTGTTCGGCACGGTCCAGTCAATGGAAACGGCGAAGAATAGCAAATCCGAGTTCACCATCGGGCCTCTTAAGCAGGGACCTGCCGCGCTTAAATGCCCCGCTCCCGGTCCCGGCCTATTGCGCCCTCGATTTTAAAGCGCGGCAGCGCACCGGGCGTAAGCGGCCCGGGCGGTTCGAATCCCCGCGTAGCCGGAGATCCGGCTTTGGACCGCACGCCGCCCCCCCCGAACCGCTGGCTCATGTGCCGCTCACTCGGCCGGTTCCCCGCCGAAGACGACGCTCTTGGCTTCCCGGCCGACCAGGATCACCACCGCCAGCGCAATGGCGACGATGCCGAGCGTCCAGGCGAGCACTGCGGCGAGGTTGCGCTCCTGGGGACCGGCCAGCGAGGATTGCAGCGGCGCGAGCAGCGCCATCGCGAAGTTGCCGAGCTGATAGGCGAAGGCGGGCAGCACCGCGCGCACGCCCGGCGGAGACAGCTCGTTCAGATGCGCCGGCACGATGCCCCAGGCGCCCTGGACCATGAACTGCATCAGGAACGCCCCCAGCGCGAGCAGCGGCAGGCTCGGCGCATAGGTCCATAGCGGAATCACCGGCAGGGCGAGCAGCGCCGCGCACGCAATCGCCCGCCTGCGCCCGATGCGCTCGGAGAGCGCCCCGAAGACCACACCGCCGAACAACGCCCCGATATTCATCAGCATCAGCAGATCGTCGGCGCGCGCCGGACTCAAGCCACGCCGGATCAGCAGAAACGGCTTGTACAGATCCTGCGAGCCGTGGGAGAAGGCATTGAACAATGCCATCAGGAGGATCATGTACAGCAGCATCGGCGCGTTGCGGACGACGATCCGCCGCAACTCGCCGAACGAGGCCCGTCGGGCGGTCCGGCCCGCCAGCCAGACGGGCGACTCGCCGACACCGAGGCGGATGTACAGCACCAGCAGCGCCGGCAGTGCGCCAATGACGAACAGCCCGCGCCAGCCCACGACCGCGAAGAACAGACGCGAGACCGCCGCGGCCAGCAGAAAGCCGAGCACGTAGCCCTCCTGCAGCAGTCCGGAGAACAAGCCGCGCCCTTCGGCCGGCAGCGTCTCGAACGCCAGCGCCGCGCCCACGCCCCACTCCCCGCCCATGGCGAGCCCGAACAGTCCGCGCAGCGCCAGCAGGATGAGCAGATTCGGCGCAAACGCCGTGGCCAGCTCGATCACCGCGAAGGACAACACGTTCGCCATCAAGATCGGCCGGCGGCCGTATTTCTCCGCCAGCCAGCCGAACAGCAGCGCCCCCACCGGCCGCATCGCCAGAGTCAGGGTGATGCCGAAGGCGACCGCGGTGAGGCTGGCGCGAAGGTCGGCGCTGATCGCCTTCAGCGACACGATGAAGATAAAGAAATCGAACGCATCGAGCGTCCAACCGCCGAGGGCCGCGAAGTACGCGTGGCGCTGCGCCCGAGTCAGGGCCGTGAAGTTGCGGATCAATTTCATGCGCTCAGCCCCCGCCCGTTCGCTCTCCGGCGCCGCACGCCGACCACCGCGCCTCGCACCGCCGCTCCCTCGCGAGCACCGCGCCCCCGCCCGATTATCTGCGACGACGGCGCGGGCCGCATCGGCTCATTGGAGCTGCGGCATCGCGGTGCGGCACGGACGCGGGGGGCCCGGCCGCCACCGCCCGCACACGGTCGTCCTGATGGCCGAGGGCGGCGCTGCGACTGTAGATCCCTGTGAGGGTTCACGACGTCGCGGCAGGGGATGGCGGGCCGCGGCGGGGGATCAGGGAATTGGTCGCACCGCCCGTCCCGGCGCGCTACTCGACCGCCAAGCTAGCGGCATGCAGCGGATCGGGCTTGGCATGCAGGTCGTCCTTGCGCAGGAAAGAGAAGATCGCGCACAGCAGCGAGATGCCGACCAGAGTCGCCATGACCACGTGGAAGCCATCCATGAAGACCGGCTTGCTCGAGAACGCGAGCGCATCCGCGGACTTGTGCACGTTGGCACTGCCGCCCGCATCGGCACCGCTGATCGCGACGAACAGCATGCCCGAGATGTCCACGCCGAGGATGACGCCGATGGAGCGCATCATGTTGAGCAGCCCGCCGGTCACGCCGAGCTGGTCACGCGGCGTCGCCGCCATGGTCGCGCGGTTGTTGGCGGGGGTGAAGAAACCGAGGCCGGCCCCGAGAACGATCATGTCGAAGATGAGCAAATCCGGCCGGGAGGTGCCCGGCGCGAAGATGAGCAGGAAGGAGCCAATGCCGAGCAGTACCGAGCCACTGACGACGAACTTGCGCGAGCCGAAACGATCGCACGCCCGGCCGATGAACGGCGCGATGAGGGCCATCGAGAACGGGATCGCCGTCAGCATGATCCCGGCACGCGCGGCGCTGTATTGCAGCACCTGCTCGAAATAGAACGGCAGCAGGAACAAGGCGGCGAACAGCACGTAATAGGCCAGCAGAGCCGTGATGTTGCCCGCGGCGATCGTATAGCTGCGGAACAGTTTCAGATTGATGGTCGGGTGGCTGACCCGCAGTTCCGTAAAGACGAACGCCGCGAGGCAGAGGATGCCCAAGACCAGCTCCACCTGAACGGCGGGGGCGGACCACCCGACCGTGCCCGCGGTGTTCACCGCCAACACACAGCCCATGAGGCCGATGGTGAGCAGGCCGCTGCCGATATAGTCGAGCGTCATGCCTTCGCTGCGCCGATGGTATCGGGGCAGAATGTAGCGGGCCGCGATCGCGCCGGCGATTCCGATCGGCACGTTGACGTAGAAGATGAACCGCCAGCTCGCGAACGTGATGAGCATGGCGCCGACGAACGGCCCCAGAGCCATCGCCAGCCCCTGGAGCGCGGCCTGGGCCCCGAGCGCTCGGCCCAGTTGCCGGCTGCGGAACACTTGCGTGATGAGCGCCACGGAGTTGGCCTGCAGCAGAGCCGCGCCCACCGCCTGCAGACAACGCGCGAGGATCAGGGTGTCGATGCCGGGCGCCACGCCGCACAGCGCCGAGCCGACCACGAAGATCCCGAAGCCGATGTTGTACAGCAGGCTGCGGCCGAAGATATCGGCAATGCGCCCGACGATCGGCAAGGCGATGGCCAGCACGATCATGTACGCGATGGACACCCACTCGACGAGCGCCAGGGTCGTGCTGAACTCCTTCTTGATCGTCGGCAGCGCGATATTGACGATGGTGACATCGAGCGCCGACATCGTTGCGCCGATGAGCACGACCGAGAGAACGGCCCACTGCCAACGGCCGCGCCCCTTCATGGCGGTCCAGCCCGAAGCGCTGCGGGCAAGAAAATCGCGATCATGGACGCGGTAGGCCTCGCCTGCGACGATATGCCCGATGCGGCCTGATCAAAGTGATGCCGGAACGCGCGCGCCGACCGAGAGCGGTTCGATTCAGCCGCGCAAGCGCCGTCGGGAGCCTCGGCGGATGGACGGGAAAGATTTCGCGGCGCCGCCGCTTGCCCCGCCACCTCTGCGCCGACACGCCTCAGCAGGCGGTGTCTCGCGCCCACGGACCGCTCGGCGGGGGTCGCTCCCGTGCGTTGGACGTCACGCTCCAAGAGCGTCGGCCCCACGATCTCGAGCGCAAGTACCGCGGCAATACCGGGCTGCGCGCCGGACTTCGGGCTCATCGCGTCACAGCGGACAATTTTGGTTCAGCCTACGCTCGTGCAAGACTCGTCGCATCGCGTGGCTGCCACGGCCGGACGTCCATGGCGTTGCGGTCACGGCGCAGTGAACGCCATACGCGGCGACTACAGAATCGGACATCATGTCTCCCGCAAAACCTGAAACAGTTAATTTCCTATTATCGATCTCTAAGAGTTCGGCGCGCAAGCGCCGGCTACGGCGAGCGCTGGGCGGACTCGATCGGGTAATCCCCGCCGGCGGCACGAGACTGCCGGGAGCGACACGGCGCGCGCAATCACGCCACGTTCAGGCCATCGACACATCGGCTCTCACGACAGCGGCGCGCGCCTGGGCCCGAGGAAATCCGCCACCGTCGAGTTCAAGCAGCGACATACCCGTGAATCGCCGCTCATTCGAGCGACGCCTGGCGGCATGAGCCATGCCGGGAATCCTCGCCCTTCAGACCAGGGAGGCAGTCAACGACGCTCCCACTTCAAAGCCGCTGCGATTCCCGCCTGAGCCAGAGGCGCCATGACAGCGTAACCGGCCGGCGACGGATGGACGCCGTCCGGACTTAGAGAGCGCTTCAGTCCCCCCGCCGCATTCTTCATCACGGCGTAGTAATTCACGTAGACGTAATGGTGTTTGGCGGCATAGGCCTGGATCCAGCGGTTCAGGGCGACGATCCGCCGCGCCGGATTGGGCACCTGTGGGTGCCACCAGTAGTGGACGGTCGGCAGCAGCGAGCACAGCACCACCGCGATACCGTTGGCCCTGCCCAACTGAGCCATCGACTCCAGGTTGCCTTCGACCTGGCTCAAGGTCACCGGGCCGGCATTGCCGGCCAGATCGTTGGTGCCGCCGAGGATCACAACCACCTTGGGATGCAGATCGATGACGTCCTGGCGGAAACGGACCAGCATCTGCGCGGTGGTCTGCCCGCTGATGCCGCGGTTGATATAGGGCTTGCCGGGGAAGGACTTGTGCAAATTCCAGCCCTCCGTGATCGAATCTCCGAGGAAAACGACCCGATCGGTGCCCGGCGCCGGCGGGCCCAGACGCCGATCCGCCGCCCGGAAGTGCGCGAGGTCGGCGAAATCCACCAGCAGGTTGTGATCGAAGTTGGCCCAGTACGTGCCGGACTGCCACGCCGGAGCGGTGAGCACGAGCGGCGCGTGCGTCTTCGGCGGCCTGGCGGGAAGTTTCATCGCCAGCGCCGATAGTGATATGCCCAACGCGGCGAGCGCCGCCAACACCACTGTCAACCGTTTACGCATTGCCATGTCCCCTCGGGTCTGTCTGGTCGCGTCACTATACGACCTTCAAAGTTGAATCGAAAGCGTGTTGGTCCCGCGCGATGCATGTCTCGGCACCGCCATGCTCCGGGACCGTGACGCCGCACAGCGGCATCGGCCCGCAGTGCGCCGGCCCCGGCGAGCGGCGGCCGCGCCGCGCGATCTCCCGGCGGCGGACCTGTTCGGCTCGAGCCCGCAACAGCCGACACTCACTTGCCGGTCGCAAACACCCGGGCCGCGAACTTGATGAAGGACGGCCAGTTCGGCGCGGGCGTGTGGCCATACGGCTGGCGGCGAAACACCGCGTACCTGGAGCCGACCAGCGTGTTCACCGGCGGGTACGGCGTATGGATTCCAAGCCCCTTCTCGCCATACATCTTCCAGGCCGGACTCGCCGCGGCCTCCGCCATGAACATCCCGCGCGGGTCCTGCCAGGCGTCGCCCGGAATCGCGCAGGCCGGATGCATGATCAGTGAGCCGGCGCCGATAAAGATCGCCCGCGGCGCCACCAGCGCGATGAGCTCCTGGCTGTCCACCGGCATGTCGTTGGCCGTATGGCCCGGCGATGCATAGCGCAGGAAATTGCCGTCGAACCACTGAAACTCCGTCACTGAGGCGAGGCTGCCGAGATTTTCGCCGTAATTGCGCCGATACAGGTCCGCGCCCCCCTTGCCCGAGGACGAGATGTAGCCCACGGCGATACGCGGATCGTAGGCGAGCGCCAGCAACGCGGCCTTGCCATCGCGGGAATGCCCCATCACGCCGATCCGATGCGGATCGACCGCAGGATCCGTATCGAGGTAGTCGACCGTGCGGTCGATGGCCCAC
>DAHXNE010000043.1 GCA_027366635.1 Gammaproteobacteria bacterium
CGGATGTAGTTCTTGCGCATCTTGCCGGAGATGTGCGCAGTGACGACGTGGCCGTTCTTGAGCTTCACACGGAAGGTGGTGTTGGGCAGTGTTTCCACCACCTCACCCTCCATCTGGATGGCGTCTTCTTTGGACATATGACCCTTTGCGTTGCGGGGGCGCGAATTGCAGCACAAAAGGTCGCGGCTGCGCAATTTTCCAGCGCCGGTTCCGGGACTTCGGGCCGCGGCGGGCGCCGTGGGAGCCGCCGCTGAGCGGGCGAGCTGCCGCGCCGGCCCCACTCCGGCAGGGGGCGCTGGCGCCGCTAAGGGCCTGTGCGCGGCAACCCTGAGGGGTGAGCCCGCAGCGGCAGGGGCGCCAGACTCACCCAGCGCTCGAGCAGTCCTTGGAACTGTGCGCGGCTGATCTGGCGCGCTCCGAGGCTCGACAGGTGCGACGATGGCATCTGACAATCGATCAGGACGATGCCGTTCGGCGCGCACAGCGCCGCCAGATGCGCCAGGGCCACCTTCGAGGCGTCGCGTTGCCGGCTGAACATCGACTCGCCGAAGAACACTCCGCCGAGACGGACGCCGTACAGGCCGCCGGCGAGCGTTCCGGCGCGCATCACTTCGATACTGTGCGCGAAGCCGAGCCGGTGCAGCCGCACGTAAGCCGTGCGCATCTCGGGGGTGATCCAGGTGCCGGGGCTGCGTGCCCGAGGAGCGGCGCAGGCGTCGATGACCGCTTCGAACTGCTGATCGACGCCGGCGTCGAACCCCTTGTTTCGTATTGTCTTGGCGAGGCTGCGGTGCCGGCGGAACTCCTCGGGGAACAGCACGGTGCGCGGGTCGGGCGCCCACCACAGCACCGGCTGACCGGGGGCGTACCAGGGGAAAATGCCACGCCGGTAGGCCGCTACCAGGCGCTGGCTGGACAGATCGCCGCCGGCGGCTAGCAGGCCCGGCGGCTCGGTGAGCGCCTGCTCGAGCGGTGGGAACCACTCGGGCGCATCGTGCGCGGACAGCCAGGTGATGCGCCTCATGGCGGCGCTTTGCGGTACGGCACGTGCTGGCGGACCTCGCCGGCATACGTTTCGACCCAATCGGCCTCGTGCTCGAGGAATTCACCGATCGCGGCGCGGAAGCGCGGATCGACGATGTGGTGCGCCGACCAGGTCAGGCTCGGCTCGAAGCCGCGGCTGATCTTGTGCTCGCCCTGGGTGCCGGGCTCGAAGCGGGGGATGCCCCGCTCGATGCAAAACTCGATCCCCTGGTGATAACAGGTCTCGAAATGCAGGCTGTGGTACGCGCCTTCGGATCCCCAGTAGCGGCCCCAGAGCGTTTCAGCCGACCAGAAGAACACCGCCGCGGCGACCGGCCGGCCCGCGTGCAGCGCGATTTTCACCATCAGGGCGTCGCCGAGCGTTCGGACGATCTCGGCGAAGAATTCGCGCGTGAGATACGGCTCGTGCCCGTGGCGCAGAAATGTTTCGCGGTGAAAGGCATGGACGCGATCGAGCAGTGCCGGGTCGAGCTCGGAGCCGAGGTAGGTGCGGAAGCGGATTGCGGCCTCGGCGACGCGCCGGCGCTCGCGGCGCGCCTTCTTGCGCTTCTCGGCCGTGAAGGTCGCCAGGTACTGCTCGAAGCTCTGGTAGCCGCGGTTGCTCCAGTGAAACTGGCAGTCGCGCCGCAGCAGCCAGCCCGAGCGGACGCAGGCCTCGCGGTCCGGGTCGTTCAGGAACAGCGCGTGCGCCGAGGAGCAGGCGCGCTCGTGCGCCAGTTCGCGCAGGGCCTCGAGCAACTGCGCGGCGAGCGTGCGCCGATCCAGGCCGGCGCGCACCAGCAGGCGCGGTCCGGTCGCGGGCGTGAACGGCACCGCCAGGGTGAGTTTGGGGTAGTACTCGAGCCCGTGACGCGCGTAGGCTTCGGCCCACGCGAAATCGAACACGAATTCGCCGAACGAGTTGTTCTTCAGGAACACCGCGGCGGCGGCGGCGAGCCCATCGGCGTCGCTGAGCGTGATGGGGCAGGGCTGCCAGCCGCGCGCCTCGCCCACGCAGCGCGTGTGCTCGAGCGCCGCGAGGAACTCATGCCGCATGAACGGATGAGCGTGGCCGACGAGCGCATTCCACTGCTGCGGATCGATCTGATCGATGCTCGAGTGGACGGCGAGCTTCATTCCGGTGCGCTAACGGGCGGTGAGATCCAGCGTATCGAGATAGCGGTCGGCATCGAGCGCAGCCATGCAGCCGGCGCCAGCGGAAGTGATCGCCTGCCGATAGACCGCATCGGCCACGTCACCAGCGGCGAATACCCCCGGGAGGCTCGTGGCCGTCGCATTGCCCTCGGTGCCGCTGCGCACCAGGAGGTAGCCGTTGCGCATCTCGAGCTGTCCGACGAACAATCCAGTGTTGGGCGCATGGCCGATCGCGATGAACACGCCGGTGACCTCCAGTTCACGCGCCGCGCCGGTGCGGGTATGCGTGAGCCGTACGCCCGTGACGCCCCGCGTATCGCCCAACACTTCGGCGAGCGTGTGGTCCCAGACGAGGGTGATCTTGCCGGCCTCGACCTCGTGCAGCAGGCGATCCTGCAGAATTTTCTCGGCGCGCAGGCGGTTGCGCCGGTGGACGAGCGTCACGTGCCCGGCGATGTGCGAGAGGTACAGCGCCTCTTCCACCGCGGTATTGCCGCCACCGATCACCGCTACGCGTTGACCACGGAAGAAGAACCCGTCGCAGGTCGCGCAGGCCGACACGCCCCGACCGCGATACTGCTCTTCCGACGGCAGCCCCAGGTACTTGGCGGTGGCGCCGGTGGCGATGATCAGCGCATCGCAGCTGTAGCGGCCCGCGTCCCCGCTCAGCCGGAACGGCCGGCTCGCCAGCTCGCACGCATTGATGTGGTCGCTCACGATCTCGGTGTTGAAGCGCTCGGCGTGGCGGCGCAGCCGCTCCATCAGGGCCGGGCCCTGCAGCCCCGCGACGTCCCCGGGCCAGTTGTCCACATCCGTGGTGGTCATGAGCTGCCCACCGGCTTCCAGGCCCGTGATGAGCAGGGGCGCGCGATTGGCGCGGGCGGCGTAGACCGCCGCGCTGTATCCGGCCGGGCCCGAGCCCAGAATGATTAGACGGCTGTGCCGAGTGTCGCTCATCGATGTCGTTCCAAAAGTGCCGGGGTGAGTTCCGCGGGGGTGCGGACCACAGAGGCCGATACTACCAAGGCTCGGCGGGCGGGTACTGCGCTAGAATAAGTTTATCGTTCTGTATCGGATTGTGGAGCCGTACCCGTTGGCCGATCCCCAGGCGCTCTCGCGCCCAACGTCCCGCTTTAGCGCCGCGCTGACCGGCGCTCTGCGCGAGAGCGCGGTCATTGCCGTCGCCGCCGCAGCGCTCGTGGTGCTCATCGCGCTGCTCACCTACAGCCCCGCGGACCCGGGCTTTTTCTACCGCGGCGCCGACGTGAGCGTGCACAACCGGATCGGTCCGGCGGGCGCCTGGCTTGCCGATGCCCTGTTCGGTCTGTTCGGCCGCGGTGCCTATTGGGTGCCGTTCATGCTGGGTTTTGGGGCATGGCGCATTCACCGCGGTGCGCACGAGGCGCCGGTCGGGCGGGCCACGCGGCTGGTGAGCGGCGGCGGCCTGGCGTTGCTGATGATCGCCACCTGTGCGCTGGCGGCGCTGAACTGGGGCCCAGGCACGCTGCACGAGGGGGCCGGAGGGTTGCTCGGCCAGTTGGCCGGGGACGGCCTGCGCGGCGAATTGGGCTACCTCGGCGCGACACTCGTGATGCTGGTGGCGTGGATGGCCGGCCTGTCGCTGGGCTTCGGGGTGTCCTGGTTCCGGGTGATGGATCGGCTCGGGATCGGGGCGTGGGAAATGGTCGGCTGGCTGCGTGCGCGCCGGTCCGCGGCGCACGATCGATCGGTCGGGCGCGAGCGCCGTCAGGCGCGCAAGGAAGCGGTGGCGAGCGAGACGCGCCGGGTCGCGGCGCGCGTTCCGCCGCGCATCTCCGTCCCGACGCTGAGGGTGGAGCCCAGCGAGCGAGTCGAGAAGGAACGGCAGGGGGCGCTGTTCGATCCGCCCAAGGCCGGCGAGCTGCCGCCGCTGTCGCTGCTCGACGATCCGCCGCAGCGCGAGCCGCTGTACTCGAGCGAGGCGCTGGAGGGTCTGTCCCGCCTGGTGGAGGTGAAGCTGAAGGATTTCGGGATCGAGGCCCAGGTGGTCGCGGTGCAGCCGGGCCCCGTGGTCACCTGCTTCGAGCTCAGGCCCGCCCCGGGCGTCAAGGCGAGCCAGATCACCACTCTGGCGAAGGATCTGGCGCGCTCGCTGTCGGTGATGAGCGTGCGCGTGGTGGAGGTGATTCCGGGCAAGAACGTGATGGGGCTCGAGATCGCCAATGAGAAGTATGAGACGGTCACCCTCGGGGAGATCATTCGCTCGAAGGCCTACGACGAGATGCACTCGCCGCTGGCGCTCGCCCTGGGCAAGGACATCGGCGGCTCGCCGGTGGTTGCCGACCTCGCCCGCATGCCCCACCTGTTGATTGCCGGCACGACCGGCTCGGGCAAATCGGTGGCGATCAACGCCATGGTGCTCTCGCTGCTCTACAAGTCGACCGCCGAGCACGTCCGGCTGATCATGATCGACCCGAAGATGCTGGAGCTCTCCGTGTACGAGGGCATCCCGCACCTGCTCGCGCCGGTGGTCACCGACATGAAGCAGGCGGCCAACGCCCTGCGCTGGTGTGTCGCGGAGATGGAGCGGCGCTATCAGCTGATGGCCGCGCTCGGGGTGCGCAACATCACCGGCTTCAACCGCCACGTCAAGGATGCAATCGCGGCCGGCAAGCCGATCCTCGATCCGGTGCTGCTCGCGCGCGCGGCCAACGACCCGACCATGGATCAGAGTCAGATCCCGCACTTGACGGCGCTGCCGTATCTGGTGGTGGTGATCGACGAGCTCGCCGATCTGATGATGATCGTCGGCAAGAAGGTCGAGGAGCTCATCACTCGCCTGGCGCAGAAGGCGCGCGCGTCCGGAATCCACTTGGTGCTGGCGACCCAGCGGCCGTCGGTGGATGTCATAACCGGTCTGATCAAGGCCAACATTCCGTGCCGCATCGCTTTCCAGGTTTCCGCCAAGGTCGACTCGCGCACCATTCTCGATCAGATGGGAGCCGAGACGCTGCTCGGGCACGGCGACATGCTGTATCTGCCCTCGGGCACCTCGGTGCCGACGCGCGTGCACGGCGCGTTCGTCTCGGACCAGGAAGTGCATCGTGTGGCCGAAGCCTTGAAGAAGATCGCGCCGCCGAGTTACAGCGACGAGGTGCTCAGGGGTCCGCAGACGCCGATCCCGGGTCTGGCGGGCGAGGAGGGCGAGGGTGGGATGGCTCCCGATCCGGAGCAGGATGCGCTCTACGACGAGGCGGTGCGGATCGTGACCACCGAGCGCAAGCCGTCCATCTCGTACGTGCAGCGGCGGCTGAAGATCGGCTATAACCGGGCGGCGCGGCTGCTCGAGGCGATGGAAGCGTCGGGTCTGGTCGGCCCGCTGCAAGCAAATGGCGCGCGCGAGGTGCTGGTGCCGGCGCGGCCGGAGGACTGAAATCTAATGCGCAACGCATCGACACCGTGGCTGCTGGCGGCCGCGGCCCTGGTTCTCGCTTCGGCGCCCGCGCTCGCGGCGCGGGCCGCGCCGCCGCCGCTGGCACAGGCAAAGGCGCTGAGCGCTCCGACGCCGCTCGATCGCTTTCTGGCGCATCTGCATACGCTGCGCGTGCGGTTCCGGCAGACGTTGGTCGATGCTCACGGCGGCCTGCTGTCGCACTCGGCCGGCACGCTGATCGTGCAGCGTCCGGGTAAGTTCCGCTGGAGCATTCATCGGATACATGCGCGGGGCGGGGGGCAGTTGCTGGTTGCCGACGGCAGGAACCTCTGGTTCTACGACCGTGGTCTGAAGCAGGTGACCGTGCAGCCGCTGAGCGCGGCGCTGTCGGCGACGCCGGCGATGCTGCTGTCGGGGACGGTCGATGTGCACAAGGCGTTTCGGGAGCGGCTGGCGGGCTGGCGCGAGGGCCTGCACTGGGTGTACGTGGCGCCGCGCCAAGCGAGCGGGGCGGATTTCCGCAGCGCGCTGTTCGGGTTCGACGCTGGCACGCTGAAGAAGATGATTCTCGAGGACACACTCGGACAGGTCGCCACGATCACCTTCCAGCACATCCGAATCAACGGGCCCGTGCCGGCCGCGGACCTGAGATTCACCCCGCCACCGGGCGTCGACGTCATCGGCCACCCGCTGCATTGAGCGCCGGCGCACCAGTGCCGCCCGATGCCGCCCGGCCGCTCGCTGACCGGATGCGGCCGCGCTCGCTGGACGAAGTGGTGGGTCAGGAGCATGTACTGCGACCGGGCAAGCCGTTGCGTCAGGCGATCGAGTCCGGCCGGCTGCATTCGATGATCCTGTGGGGCCCGCCCGGTACCGGCAAGACCACGCTCGCCCGGCTGATCGCGCGGCGCAGCCAGGCTCAGTTCATAGCGCTCTCGGCCGTGATGGCCGGCGTGAAGGACATCCGCGCCGCGGTCGAGTCGGCGCGTGCGCAACGCGAGCGCAGCGGACGGCCGACAGTGCTGTTTCTCGATGAGGTGCACCGATTCAACAAGGCGCAGCAGGACACGTTTCTGCCGTATCTTGAGGACGGTACGCTCACCTTCATCGGCGCCACGACGGAGAATCCTTCCTTCGAGGTGGTGAGCGCGCTGTTGTCGCGGGCGCGGGTGTATGTGCTGAAGCCGCTCGAGGAGCCCGAGCTGATGCGCCTGCTGCACGCGGCGCTCGCTGACAGCGAACGGGGCCTTGGCGCGCTCGGGCTGCAAGCCGAGCCGGCCGCCTTGGAGCTGATCGCGCGCGCCGCCGATGGCGATGGCCGCCGCGCGCTCAACATGCTGGAGCTTGCCGCGAGCCTGACCGAGGCGAGCGAGCCGCCGCATGCGCAGATCACGCTCGAGTGTGCGCAAGAGGTGGCGAGCGGCACGCGGCGGCGCTTCGACAAGGGCGGCGAGCAGTTCTACGACCAGATCTCCGCGCTGCATAAATCCGTGCGCGGCACCGATCCGGATGCGGCGCTGTACTGGCTCGGCCGCATGCTCGACGGTGGCTGCGATCCGCTGTACGTCGCGCGCCGCGCGGTGCGCATGGCGATCGAGGATGTCGGGCTCGCCGACCCGCGCGCCTTCGCGCTGACACTCGAGGCATGGGAAGCCTATGACCGCCTCGGCAGCCCCGAGGGTGAGCTTGCGATCGCCAACGCGATCGTATATCTGGCCTGCGCGCCGAAGAGCAATGCCGTCTACGTGGGCTTCGGGGAGGCGCGCGCCGACGTCGAGCGCTTCGGGACGCTCGAGGCGCCGCTCAGACTGCGCAACGCCCCGACCCGGCTGATGAAGAATCTCGGCTACGGGCGCGAGTATCGCTACGCGCACGACGAGCCGGACGCCTATGCCGCGGGCGAGCGGTATCTGCCGGACGGTATGCCCGATCGGCGATATTATCGACCGGTGCCGCGCGGCCTCGAGATCAAAATCGGCGAGGCGCTGGCGAAACTGAGGAACGCTAAACCGTGATCGATCCGAAGCTGCTGCGCTCCGACCCCGAGACTGTTGCCCGCAACCTGGCGCGGCGCGGCGTCGTGCTCGATGTTGCCGCCTGGCGCGCGCTCGAGGAGCGACGCAAGAGCGCGCAGGTGGAGTCGGATCGGCTGCGCGCCGAGCGCAATGCCAACGCCAAGGCGGTCGGCATGGCCAAGGGGAGCGGCGGGGACGTGAGCGCGCTGCTGGCGCGCGGGGAACAGCTGACCGGGGAGCTCGCCGCGGCCGAGCAGGCTCTGAGCTCGGTGCAGAGCGAGATCGAGGGCTGGCAGCTCGCGCTGCCGAATCTCCTGCACGAGTCGGTGCCGGACGGAACGGGCGAGGACGACAACCGTGAACAGCGCCGCTGGGGCGAGCCGCGCGCCTTCGAGTTCGAGCCGCTCGATCACGTCACGGTCGGGGAGCGCCTGGGCGGGCTCGACTTCCAGGCCGCCGCGCGTATTTCCGGGGCGCGCTTCGTGGTGATGCGCGGGCAGGTCGCCCGGCTGCATCGGGCGCTGGCCCAACTGATGCTCGACCTGCACACGCTCGAGCACGGTTATACCGAGGTGTACGTTCCGTATCTGGTGCAGAGCCCGGCGCTGGTCGGCACCGGCCAGTTGCCGAAGTTCGAGCAGGATCTGTTCAAGGTGACCGGCGCGCAGGAGCTCTATCTGATTCCCACCGCCGAGGTGCCGGTCACCAACCTGGTGCGCGAGCAGATCCTCGCCGCCGAGTCGTTGCCGTTGCGCTTCGTGTGCCACACGCCGTGCTTCCGCTCGGAGGCGGGTGCGGCCGGCAAGGACACCCGCGGCATGATCCGCATGCACCAGTTCGACAAGGTCGAGCTGGTGCATATCGTTCGCCCCGAGGACTCCTACGCGGCGCTCGAGGCGCTCACCGGCCACGCCGAGCAGGTGCTGAAGCGACTCGGGCTGCCGTTTCGAACCATGGCGCTGTGCGCGGCCGACACCGGCGCCAGTGCCGCCAAGACCTACGATATCGAGGTCTGGTTACCCTCGCAGCGGCGCTACCGCGAGATCTCCTCGTGCAGCAACGACGAGGCCTTTCAGGCGCGGCGCATGCAGGCGCGCTGGCGTGCGCCGCAGGGCAAGCCCGAGCCGGTGCACACGTTGAACGGTTCGGGTCTGGCGGTGGGGCGGACGGTGGTGGCGGTGCTGGAGAATTACCAGCAGGCCGACGGCTCGGTGGCCGTGCCCGAGGCGCTGCGGCCGTATCTCGGCGGGCTGGCACGGCTCGAGCCGGACTGAGCCGCCGGCCAAGGGGGGGGAACCGATGCCAGAGCTCAGCCGGTCGCTCAAACCGCGCCATCTGGAGATGATCTCGATCGGCGGGATCATCGGCGCCGGCCTGTTTGTCGGCAGCAGCGCCTCGATTGCCGCGGTGGGCCCGGCCATCGTGCTGAGCTATGTCATCACCGGCACACTCGTGCTGTTGGTGATGCGCATGCTCGGGGAGATGTCCCTCGACCTGCCGTGGGTGCGCTCGTTCACCGAATTTGCGCGCGTGGGACTCGGGCCCTGGGCAGGGTTCATCGCCGGTTGGCTCTACTGGTATTTCTGGATCATCGTGGTGCCGGCCGAAGCGATCGCCGGCGCGAACATCCTGCACACTTGGTTCGCTCAGGTGCCGACCGGGGTGCTCGGCGGCGGCCTGATGGCGCTGATGACCGGCGTGAATCTGATGTCGGCGCGTTCCTACGGGGAATTCGAGTTCTGGTTCGCTTCGATCAAAGTGGCGGCCATCATCGTGTTCATCGCCCTCACTGCCGCGTTCGTTCTCGGTTGGACCTCTTCCCACGGACCCGGCTTGCAAAATCTTTCCGCCTACGGGGGGTTCGCGCCCTTTGGCGCGGTGTCGGTGCTGGCGGGCGCGGTGACGGTATTTTTCTCGCTCACCGGCGCCGAAATCGTCACCATCGCCGCGGCCGAGTCGGCTTGCGGGTCGCGAGCGATCGCCCGCTTGAGCACCTCGATCATCGTGCGCATCCTAATGTTCTACGTGGGCTCGGTGTTCCTCATCGTGGCGGTGGTCCCGTGGACGCACATCGAGATCGGCCAGTCGCCCTTCACGCTGGCGCTCGAGCGGATGCATTTCGCATGGGCCGGGGTCGCGATGGACGCGATCATCCTCACCGCCGTGTTGTCCTGCCTGAATTCGGCGTTCTACGTCTGCTCGCGTGTGCTGTTCGTGCTGGCCGAGCAGGGCGATGCGCCCCAGGGATTGATCAAGCTCAACGCGCGGCGCGTACCGGTGCGCTCGGTGCTGCTGTGCGGCGCGGCCGGCGTTGCCGGCATTCTGGCGGCGATCAAGGCGCCGCGGGGCGTGTTCGCCTTCCTCGTGGATGCCTCGGGCGCGCTCATGGTCTTCGTGTACGGAATGATCGCGCTGGCGCACTTGCGGCTGCGCCGCGCACGCGAGCGAGCCGGCAAGCCGCACCCGGCGGTGACGTTGTGGCTGTTTCCGTGGTCGAGCTACATGGCGATCGGTGCGATGGGAGCCATTCTGATCGCCATGCAATTCACGCCCGGTCTCGGGGTAGATCTGCACGTCAGTCTGATCTCGGTGGCCGTGGTCACGCTCGCCTATCTGGTGTTGCGCACGCGCCGCCGGGCGCGCGCCGCCCCGGAGCAGGTGAATCCCAGCGTCTGATGAGCGGAAGTGGGAGTTCGGGTATCCTCACGCCGCAGGAGAGGTGGCAGAGCGGTTGATTGCACCGGTCTTGAAAACCGGCGTCCCTTCACGGGGACCGTGGGTTCGAATCCCACCCTCTCCGCCATAGATTCAAGTGCTTACGTCGGTCCTATCGATTGCTTTCGAGTTTGGGGCTGCACCTTGTGGTGCACTGGACCCCGAAACGGCGCCATAGCTGACGTCACTCGGCTCGAAGAGGTTCGCGCCAGAATCGGCGCTGAGGTGCGCGACGCGGAATCGTCACCGCTCGGGGCTCGTGCCGATGCGCCGTTGGCAAACGACGGCGTGGATATGTCAGAGGATGGCATAGCGCTCGCCTTTGCGGAGCGATATGCGGCCAGCGCGCGCTACTGTCACACCAGCGGCGCCTGGTACACCTGGGCGCAGACACGCTGGCGCTGCGATGACTCTCTGCTCGCGTTCTCATGGGCGCGCGATCTGTGCCGCGAAGCAAACCGACTCGGGCTCGAGAGCTTGAAGAAGACGGCGACTACCGCCGTGCGCCACACGCTGAGGTTGTTCGCCTAACGCTCGCCGCCGCCTCGCCCACCGGCGCTGTCGGCGATGGCAGAGTAGTCCGTCGGTCCTGCGCGGCGCCTAGCGCGTTCTACGCGGTCCTGTGCAAGTCGTGCTCACTGGCGCGGCGCAGCGTCTCGTCGATTCTGCTCTGCCAGCCAGCGCCGCCAGCTCGAAAGCGAGCGAGCACGTCGCGCGACAACCGGATCGTGATGCGCTCCTTGGTCGGCGCCTTCTGCGGCCCGCGGATCTTGCGCAGTAGTCGTGCAGGAAGTACCTCGGCCGCAGGACGCGCCCGCTCAAAGTCCTCCCGCGTCCATTCGGGATTCTCAGCGTCCACGTGCTCTGGGTTTGCTTTTCGCTTGCGTGCCATAGCGTCTCACCTCTCGTTTGTTGGCGCGGCGCAGGCTGATAACCCGGATACCTCGCGCGGTCTCGGTGAATACCAGCGCGTGCAGCCGGTCACCGAGCAATCCGAACGCGAGATAGCGAGTCTCGCCATAGTCGCGCCGATCATCAATCAGCATTCGCGCATGCTCGAAATCGAAGTCGGCGGCGCGCTCGAAGGACAAGCCGTGCGGGCATTCTTGGCCGTGTCGTAGCTGATTTCCAAGGGACGGATTGTATGCACAAAAAGGGTGGGTGTCCAGTCGGAAAGACGGTCGCATGAGCACCGATCCCGCCCATCAGGCCCTACTCGACGAGCTCACCGACCTCGCCGGCACAAATCGCGGCGCGCCATCACCCGCTACATCGGTGGCCCGCTCGATTGCTCGGTGCTCTATGGCCGCGATCGGCATCGGCCGCAGGACCGCGCGACGATGCGTGCTGCGGCCGTGCAACTGGCTGCCCGCAGCGTACTGCCCGCCGACATCGCCCAGGCGCTTTCGATCAGTGAGACCGCTGTGCGCGCGAGCTCCTGGCGGTGACGCCATGACCGACCCCGAGCGCCAGCTGCTCGACGAGTTCGCCGCGGCGGCCGGGATTAGTCGCGCGACGCTGGAGCAGATCAAACCCGGTTCCACTGCGCCTCGCGGGCCGAAAGCCGCGTCGATGCATGGTGATTTTGGCGACACGACACTAGGAGCGCGCTGGGAGATGCTCACTTCGGGAATTGGCGAGCACGGCGGTGATCGCCTCGAACGGGACGGGGCGGCCGAACAAATAACCCTGGACCTCGTCGCAGCGCAGCAGCCGCAGGAGCTTCGACTGCTCCTCGGTTTCCACTCCCTCGGCGATTACTCTGAGGTTCAGCGAGTGGGCGAGGGAGATCACCGTCTGCACCAGGGACATCGTGTCCGGATCGTCGGACATGGCGGAAATGAACGAGCGGTCGATCTTGAGCGCGTGGACCGGGAGCTTGGTGAGATAGCTGAGCGAGGAGTACCCCGTGCCGAAGTCGTCGATGGCGATGGCGATCCCGCGCTCGCGCAACAGCTTCAGCTTGCGGACGTTCTCCTCGACATCCGCCATCAAGAGGCTCTCGGTGATCTCCAGATCGATCTCGGGAGAATCCGCTCCGGCGCCGAGCGCCGAAGTCACCTGTTCCACGAAGTCGCGACTGTGCAGCTGAACGGGCGAGACGTTGACCGCCACTCGCGGCGCCGCGATACCGCGCTCGACCCAGCGATGATAATCGCGGACGGCCCGCGATAAGACCCATGCGCCCACTTGGAGAATGAGTCCGGTGTCTTCGAGGATTCGAATGAACTTCGCCGGCGGGACCAGCCCCAGATCCGGGCACTGCCAGCGCATCAGCGCCTCGACGCCCACGATCTGGCGCGTCCGCAGTTCGAGCTTCGGCTGATAGTGCAGGACGAACTCCTCCTTCTCGAGCGCTTGGCGCAGCCGGCTCTCCAGAGTCAGTCGCTCGGCGCTCCTTGCGGCGAATTCCGGGGTGTGAAAGACACTCGAGTCACCGGTCTCCTTGGCCCTTCGCAGCGCCATTTCGGCATGCGACAGCAGCGCCTCGGCGCCGGCGCCATCGGCAGGAAAGACGGCGATGCCCCTGCGAGCGGACACCTTGAGTGAGGTTCCTCCGGTTTGGAACGGGCTGTCGAAGATACCGGTCCAGATTCCTGCTATCGCCCGCTCGAGGCCGCACCGGTCACTCAATTCGGGCATCACGAGCGCGAAGACGTCGCCCGCGATGCGGGCCGAGCGGCTCGGGCCTGCGTGCTGTGAGAGGCGCTCGGCCAGGAGCTTAAGCAGCGCATCACCGGCCTGGCGGCCGAACGAATCGTTGACGGCGCTGAAGCGCTCCACGTCGAAGAGCACAAGCGCGAGCCCGGTAGAGGCCGACTTCGCCGCAAGCATGAACTGACTCAGCCGCTCGATGAACAGCGTTCGATTGGCGAGCGCGGTGAGCTGGTCGTAGTAGGCGAGATAATCGGCTCTCGCCGCCTTTTCGATGTGCTCGATCGCAAACGCGATGTCGCCGGCGAGTTCCTGGAGCAGCCGCATCTCGACTTCATCGAAGAAGTCGGCCTCGGTGGCTTGTAGCGCGAGCACCGCGACGACTTCGCCGGCGACCAGAAGAGGAATGTGCGCGACGGAGCGCAGTCCGAGCTGCGCGGACTCGGCCTGCAACAGAATACGCGGGTCATGGGCCATGTCGTTGCTGATGACGGGCCTGCCCTCAGCGACAGCGCAATTCGCCAATCCGCGTTTTGGGGAACCAACGTCTTCGAGGCCGACCGGAATGCGCTTGACGAATTCTTCGTCCGCTCCGCTCCATGCGACGATCCTCAGCCGCTTTGCGGCACGATCCACGACACCAATCCATGCGAGCCGGAATTTCCCTGCTTCGGTCGCGATCCGGCACGCCTCCCGGAAGAGTTCGTCCTGGCTGCGAACACGGACAATCAGGGCGTTGATGCTGCTCAGGACCGCATAGACGCGGTTCAGGTGGCGGATCTTCAGATCCGCGCGCTTGCGCTCGGTAATGTCGCGGGCGATCTTGGATGCCCCGATGACCCTGCGTTGGGCATCCAGGATCGGGGAAATCGTCAGGGACACGTCGATCAGCGCGCCGTCTTTGCGCTTTCGTACGGTCTCGATGTGAGCGACGCGCTCGCCTCGTCGCAGCCGCTCGAGGATCTGCTGCTCCTCTGGCATTCGATCCGGAGGGATGACGAGCGCGATCGGCCGGCCAATCGCCTCCTCGGCATCGTAGCCGAAGAGCTTGCAAGCGCCTGCGTTCCAGCTGGTGATTATCCCCTCGAGGGTCTTGCCGACGATGGCGTCGCCGCTGGATTCCACGATCGCGGCCAGCCGGGCTCGCTCTTCCTCGGCATGCTTTTGCGCAGAGATATCCTGGACCAGCGAGATGAACTGCACGGTTGCCGCATCGGCCTGCGGGACGGCCGATGTCACGATGTGAACCCAGATGACCGCTGCGCTCTTGCCGATGAGGCGCACATCTTGCTCGTACCCGGAGGCCAGTTCCGCGACTGCGCGCGCTCGTGCCGCGATGCAAGCGGCGATGTCATCGGGGTGCGTCACACGGCGAATATCAAGCGTCAGGGCCTCTGCGTGTGTGTAGTCCAGGAGCTTGCAGAATCGGTCGTTGACTGCGAGGAAGGCGCCCTCGGAGTCGCTGTGCACGACTCCGACCGCCAGCCGCTCGAACATGGTGCGATACCACACTTCCTGCGGGCTGATGCTGCGCAGCGATGCCAGGACCAGACAGGCTCCATCGGCATCAATCGGGGTGAGGCTGATCTCGACAGGTATCTCGCTGCCGTCCTTGCGTAAAGCGCTGAGGCTCACGCCTACGCCCTTGGGACGGCTCCTCGGGCGCTTGAAGTACTCCGACATATGCGCGGCATGGCCGGGTCGCAGGCCCTGCGGGATCAGCTTCTCGAGGGGCCGTCCCTGCAGTTCCCCGGGCGGGTAACCGAGCAGGTGCGTGAGGCCGGCGTTGGCGAACAACACGATGCCCCCGGCATCGACCACCAGGCCAGCACCCTCCAGGGTATCCAGCAATTCGCTGGCGTAGCGCTCGGGTGCTTTCGTGCTGTCAACCACTGCGGCTTGCCTGCTCGTTTCGACTGGCGTCGATCTTGCCCGACTCACCCCCGTGCCCCGGGGCCTGCGGCTCCTCAGCGCACGTGCTGGACGGAGTCTCGATTTGCAGCATAGACCGCTTCCGGTGGCTCGAGCAAAGGCGAGTCGGAAACTGTGAATCTGCTGGGGCAATTGCTGCGGCGTATCCGACGCCCCCCTTCGGCCGCGGGTTCGCGGCGCGGGGAGCGGCGCTGCCGGGTGTTCCGGGGAACGAGATCTTCTTGCGCAGCTTACGGTTGACGTCCTCCTCGTCCTCGGCCTTTTCAGGCCGCCGCTTGCGCAAAAGGCGAGGATTCCTTCTGCAAGACGGCGACGTCCCGCCGCGATAACGTGCTGGAGCATATCCGCGGCTGCGGGCCGGGGCGCACCTCAGAATCGTCCGTTTTGAAAATCCTCGAACGCCTGCCTCAGCTCCTCGCGCGTGTTCATGACGAACGGTCCGTACTTGGCCACTGGCTCGCGCAGCGGCCGGCCGGCGACCAGGATGGCGCGGGTCGGGGTGTCTGCGCGGCCCTCCAGTCGGATTGCGCTGCCGTCGGTGAGCACCGCGAGCTCGTGAGCACGGGCCGTGGCGGCCGCCTCGCCCTCGCCGATGCGCGCCTCGCCTTCATACACGTACACGAAGGCGGCATGGCCGGCGGGCAGCGCATGCGAGAAGGCGTGGCCTGCTGAGAGCTCGATGTCCAGATACGTCGGATCGGTGGCCGGCTGGGCGATCGGGCCGCTCAGACCCGCGACCGTGCCGGCGATCACCTTCACGCGCACGCCCTGGGCGTCCACCTGCGGGATGTTCTGCGTCTCGAATTCCTGGTACTTCGGCGCAGTCATCTTGTCGCGCGCCGGCAGGTTGATCCACAGCTGGAATCCACGCATGCGACCGGATTGCTGCTCCGGCATCTCCGAGTGCACGATGCCGCGTCCGGCGGTCATCCACTGCACGCCGCCCGGCGCCAACACGCCCTCGTGGCCGTGGTTGTCGCGGTGGCGCATCCGCCCGTCGAGCATGTAGGTGACGGTCTCGAAGCCACGATGGGGATGGTCGGGAAAGCCGGCGATGTAATCGCCCGGATTGTCCGTGCCGAACTCGTCGAGCATCAGAAAGGGATCGAGGTCGGGCAGATTCGGCTGACCGATGAGGCGGGTCAGCTTGACGCCGGCGCCGTCTGCGGTCGGCATGCCGCGCACCAGTTGTGCCACGCTGCGGGGGGACCCTGTGTTCATGGCGTTCTCCAAGTGTCCGAGCGATTCGGAATGAGTCAGACGGCCAGCTGCGCCGCCTGAGCCGTGGCGGCGGCAATCGCTGCCTGGCGCTCGCCGGGGCCAATATTGACGCCTTCGGCTCTGATGAACGTCAGTTCCGTGATGCCGAGGAACCCGAAGATACCGCGCAGGTAGCTCTCCTGATGATCCAGGCTCGCAGCCGGAGACTCCGGGCCGTAGAGTCCCCCGCGGGAGGAGGCGACGAATACCCGTTTGCCGCCGGCCAGGCCCTCGGGACCTTGGGGCGTGTAGCGGAATGTGCGGCCCACCACCGTGATGCGGTCGATCCAGGCCTTCAGCTGCGAGGCGATCGAAAAGTTGTACATCGGCGCGCCGATGACGATGATATCGGCTGCCAGAAAGTCCTCGAGGGCTTGGCGGCCGCGCTCGAGGTCGGCGTGCAGCGCCGCCTGGGACTGCGGCGTGCTGCCCTGCGCTGCCGCCAGATGGGCAGCCGAGAGATGTCCGATCGGCTCGGCGGCGAGATCCGCGTAGCGTACCTGCAGCTCAGGGTGAACGGCCCGCAGACGCTCGACGATGGCGGCGCTCAATTGTCGGCTGACGGAATTGCGGCCGAGGATGCTGGCATCGATGTGCAGAAGATTCATCGGGGTCTCTCCTTGGTATAAAATCAGCACCAAGGATAAGTATGTAAGTCCGCACTACGGGAACACAAGAAGGCACACCGATGCGACCAAGTGAAATGAGCGTAACTGTCGCGACGGCCCGCGCAGCGGCCGAGCCGCCCCAGAGCGCGGAGTGTCGCAAGATCAGTCAGGTGCTGGCCCGGGTCGGGGAGAAATGGAGTGTGCTCATCATCATCATGTTGGCCGACGGGCCACGGCGCTTCTCGGATCTGAAGCGCGCGATCGGCGGCATCTCCCAGCGCATGCTGACCTTGTGTCTGCGCGGCCTGGAGCGCGATGGGCTGGTGAAGCGGACCGTCTTCCCGGTGGTGCCGCCGCGCGTCGAGTACGAGCTGACGGCGCTCGGACAGTCATTGCGCGAGCCGGTGTCGCAGCTGGCCAGTTGGGCTCGGCGCCACCTCGCGGAACTCGACTGCGCACGAGCCGAGTTCGATCGCCGTGAGCAGCGCGATCCGGATGGCCCGCCGGGGCGCCCCGAGCGGGCCGCCGCGGGCCGCCTCGCCAGCGCCTCGGGAACGCGCGGGCGCTAGCGCTGGCCGGCGTGCCGGGCGCGCAGCTCCGCGGTCACGTCCGCGAGCGACAGGCCGCGGCTGGCCAGCAGCAACACCAGGTGGTAGAGGAGGTCGGCCGACTCGGCCACTAGTTTCTGCTCCGATTCGACCGCGGCCGCCAGCGCGACCTCGAGGCCCTCCTCGCCGACCTTCTGCGCCATGCGCGTCACGCCCTCGGCATACAGTCGGGCGGTGTAGCTGCCCTCGGGCCGCGCGGCGATGCGCTGTGCGATCACCGCCTCGAGCTCGGCGAGAAAGGCGAGCGGCGCGCGCGGCTCACCGAAGCAGCTCGGCGTGCCGAGATGGCAGACCGGGCCAGTGGGCCGGGCGGTGATCAGCAGCGTGTCGCGGTCGCAGTCGGTGCGCGCGGCGATGAACTCGAGCGTGTGGCCGGAAGTCTCGCCCTTTTCCCACAGCTCACGGCGGCTGCGGCTGTAGAACACGACGCGGCCGCGCTCGAACGTCGCACGCAGCGCCTCGCGGCTCATGTACCCGAGCATGCGCACGCCTCCGGTCGGGTCCTCGATGATCGCCGGCAGCAAGCCATCCTGTTTGTCGAAGTCCAGACGCTCGATGTCGGCTGCGGTGAGCGCCGCGCCGGGTGGGAAATTTGCGTTCATAGCCTAACCTCGATCCCCGCGGAGCGCAGCGCGCGTTTCAGCCCGGGTATGGCGATGGCGCCGGTGTGGAACACGCTGGCGGCCAGCGCCGCATCCACCCTGGCTGCGGTGAAGACAGCCGCGAAGTGCTCGCTCGCACCGGCGCCGCCGGAGGCGACCAGTGGCACGTGGCACACGGCGCGCACGGCGCACAGCTGCTCGATGTCGTAACCGTTCCTGACGCCGTCGCTGCCCATGCAGTTGAGCACGATTTCGCCGGCACCGCGGGCCTGTGCCTCGCGGACCCACTCGAGCACGTCCCGTCCCGAGTGGCGCGAGCGGGTCGGGTCGCCGGTGAATTGGTAGGCACGGTAACCTTCGGGCGTTCGCTGGCTGTCGATTCCGACGACCACGCACTGCGCGCCGAAGCGGCGGCTGAGCGCATCGATCAGATCAGGATCGGCGAGGGCGGGGGAGTTGATCGAGATCTTCTCCGCGCCGGCGTTGAGCACGGCCTCGGCGTCGGCAACGGTGCGGATGCCGCCGGCGACACAAAACGGAATATCGAGCACGCGCGCCACCCGTTGCACCCAGCCACGATCGACTGAGCGGCCCTCCGGGCTCGCGGTGATGTCATAAAACACCAGCTCATCGGCGCCTTCGTCGCGGTAGCGCGTGGCCAGCCTCAGGATGTCGCCGACGACGCGGTGATCGCGGAACTTGACGCCCTTGACGACCTGGCCGTCGCGTACGTCTAGGCAGGGGATGATGCGTCGGGCAAGAATGGCTTGAGCTCCTGCGCTGAGATGCGGCCCTCGAGCAGGGCCTTGCCGCTGATGGCGGCGGACACACCGAGGGCGGCGAGCGCGTGCAGGTCGGCCGCGTCGCGCACGCCTCCGGAGGCCTGCCAGGCGAGTCGGGCGTACCGGGCGCGGGCCTGCCGGTACAGATCGAGACTCGGCCCCGTCAGCGCTCCGTCGCGCGCCACATCCGTACACAACACGTGGTTGAAGGCGCCGGCCGGATACTGCTCGAGCGCGTCCCACAACGTGAGCGCGGCCGAGTCCCGCCAGCCTCGCGTCACAACCCATGGCTCGCCGTCCGCGCCGATGCGCACATCGAGCGCGAGGCCGATGCGTTCGGCACCGAACCGCTCGAGCCATCCACACACCGTCTCGGGCTGCTCCACGGCGGCGCTGCCGACGATGACGCGCGCCACGCCGGCCTCGAGCAGGTTCTCGATCACTGTCGCCGAGCGAACCCCACCACCGGCCTGCAGGTGGATGCCGGGCTCGGCGGCGAGCGCCGCGATCACTGCGCGGTTCCCCTGTGTTCCGACCCGCGCCCCATCGAGATCAACCACGTGCACCCAGGATGCTCCGAGGGCGCGATATCGGGCGAGCAGCTCGAGCGGCTCGAGCGGGTAGTGGGTCTCGGCCTCGAAGTCACCCTGGTAGAGCCGGACGCAGCGGCCGGCGCGCAGATCGATGGCCGGAATCAACAGCATGGCGTCACAAGCTCAGAAAATTCGCCAGCACCCGCGCGCCGGCGGCCGCGGAGCGCTCGGGATGGAATTGCACGCCCCAGAAGTTCGCGCGCCGTACCACCGCGGAGAACGGCTCGCCGTATTCGACGGGTGCGAGCGTGAAGGGGCCGACGGGCGCTGCATAGCCGTGCACGAAGTAGAAATACGGCAGTGCCCCGAGTCCCTCGAGCAGCGGATCGACCTTGGCGGTTTGCAGGTAATTCCAACCCATGTGGGGCACTGGACGCGCGGGGCTCGGCTGCAGACGGTACACGCGCTGCGGCAGAATGCCGAGACATTCGACGTCGCCCTCGGCCGAGTGCTCGAACAGCAGCTGCATTCCCAGGCAGATACCGAGCAGTGGTTGAGTCAACCCGGTCAGGACGCCGATGAGCCCCGCGGCGCGCAGCCGGCGCATGGCATCGGCGGCCGAGCCCACGCCCGGCAGGATCACGCGCCGGGCAGCGGCGATCACATCCGGCTCGGCGCTCACGCGGGTCGCGGCGCCGAGCCGTGCGAACGCGTACTGCAGTGAAGCGAGATTGGCCCCGCCGCTGTCGATGATCAGCGCGTCCGTCATAGCGAGCCTTTGGTGCTCGGCAGCTCATCGCTCTCGCGGCGCATCGCCTGACGCAGCGCCCGGCCCACGCTCTTGAAGCAGGCTTCGACCATGTGGTGGCTGTTCTCGCCTGTCACGCTGACGTGGACCGCCGCGCGCAGCGTCTCGGCGAGTGAGCGGAAGAAGTGCGGTACCAGCTCGGTGGGCAGCCCGCCGACACTCTCGCGCGCGAAGTCCCCGTCGAAGCGGGCGAAGGCACGCCCGGAGAGGTCGATGGCCACTTGGGCGAGAGACTCGTCCATCGGCAGCAGGAAGCCGTAGCGGGCGATGCCGATCTTCTCCCCGAGGGCGGCGCGCAGCGCTTCTCCGAGCGCAAGCGCGCAGTCCTCGACCGTGTGATGCTCGTCGATGTGCAGATCGCCGCGACACTGCAGGTCGAGCGCGAATCCGCCGTGCCGTGCCAACTGTTCGAGCATGTGATCGAAGAAGCCGATTCCGCTCGCGATGCGCATGGGCGCGCTGGCATCCAGATCGACGTGGACCTCGATCTGGGTCTCACGCGTGCGCCGCTCGATGCGCGCGCGGCGCGCTGTGAGCTCATGCACCACTGCCGGCCAGGTCTCCTCGGGCGATCCGCCGAGGCGCACGCGTGCCGCCCGCACACCAAGGTTGGCGGCGAACTGCATGTCGGTGTCGCGATCGCCGACCATGGCGCTGGCCGCAAGATCGACACTGTGGCCGCGAACGTATTCCTCGACCAGCGCCGTGCCGGGCTTGCGGCAGGCGCAGCCGTCGGCCGCAAAGTGCGGACAGACGAAGACCGCATCGAACGCGATGTCCTGTGCGGCGAAGGTGTCGAGCACGAATGTCTGGGCCGCATCGAAGGCGGCCCGCGGGAAGGACTCGGTGCCGAGGCCGTCCTGGTTGGTCACCATGACCAGCCGGTAGCCACGCCGCCTCAGCGTCTGGAGGGCCGCGAACACCCCGGGCATGAAGCGCACCTTCTGCAGCGCATCGACCTGATGATCGGGCGGCTCCTCGATGAGCGTACCGTCGCGGTCGAGGAACACGGTGGCCGGCCCGGTCATGACCAAGCCTCCAATAGGCGGCTGTTCTGCTGTGGGGTGCCTATGCTGATGCGCACGGCGCGCGCGAGTCCGGGATAGGAGCGGGCGTCGCGCACCAGCAGGCCGGCCGCGGCGGCGCGCGCGAGCGCCGCGCCGGCGTCAGCGAACTCGGCGAGCGCGAAGTTCGCCTCGCTCGGCCAAACTCGCTCCACGCTGGGGAGCTTCGCCAGCTCGAGCAGCATTCGGGCACGCTCCTGGCGCAGCATTGTCAGGCGCGCGCCGGTGGCCTCGAGGGCGGCGGGCTCCAGGGCCGCGAGCGCCGCATCGAGCGTCAGGCGTGGCACGGCATAGGGAGGGATGATCTTGCGCAACAGGGCGATGACCTGCGGGTCGGCGAGCAGCGCGCCGCAGCGCGCGCCGGCGAGCCCGTGCGCCTTGGAGAGCGTGCGCAGCAGCGCGAGGTTCGGCTGCTCGCGCAGGACTGCCGCCAGGCTGGCCCGGCCGCAGAACTCGATGTAGGCCTCGTCGACCACCAGCAGCGAGCGCCCGGCGAGCGCGCGCGCGATGCGCAGCATCGCGGCCTCATCGAGCAGGTTGCCGGTGGGGTTGTTCGGCGAGCACAGGAACACGACTTTGGTTGCGGGGCCGCAGCGCTCGAGCACCGCGGCCTCATCGAGGGCAAAGCCGTGCGCGGACCGCAGCGGCGCCTCGATCACCTGTGCGCCCTGGATGCGCGCCGAAACCGCGTACATGCCGAAAGTCGGCGGACACACCAGCACATCATCGTGCCCGGCGCGGCAGAAGGCGCGGCAGATCAGATCGATGGCCTCGTCGCTCCCTCGCCCGACCAACACCGATTCGCGCGCCACGCCGTAGAGCGCGGCCAGCCGATCGACGAGCGCGCGGGGCTGCGGCTCCGGATAGCGGTTCAAGCCGCCGGCCGGATCGCCGCCGAACGGGCTCCAGGGCAGTTCGTTGGCATGCAGACGCTCGAGCTGCGGGCGCCAGGCGGCATGCTCGTACACTTTGAGCGCCACGATGTCCGGGCGCGCCAGCTCGTTGACCCAGCTCATGGCTGCGGCTCGAGCGCGAGCCGGTCGAGGCGGCGGGTCACCGCGGCCGCATGCGCATCCAACCCTTCCAGGCGCGCGAGCGTCACGGCCGTCGGTCCGAGCTCGCGCAGTCCTGCCGGGGTCAGCTCCTGCACGGTGATGCGTTTGAGGTAATCGAGCACCGACAGGCCGCTGTAGGTGCGGGCGTAACCGTAGGTCGGCAGTACGTGATTGGTGCCCGAGCAGTAGTCGCCCATCGGCTCAGGCGACCAGGCGCCGAGAAACACCGAGCCGGCGCTGGTCACACCGGCAAGCAGTGCGCGCGGCGCACGCACCTGCAGAATCAGGTGCTCGGCGGCATAGGCGTTGGCGACCTCGAGCGCGGTGGCAAGATCGGCGACGACGATGCAGCGGCTGGCGGCAAGCGATCGGTCGAGAATTGCGCGGCGGGCGAGGGTGTTGGCCTGCCGGTCGACGGCGCTGCTCACCGCCTCGGCGAGCGGCGCGCTCGGAGTGACCAGTATCGATTGGGCGTTGACGTCGTGCTCGGCCTGGGCGAGCAGGTCCGCTGCGACGAATTCCGCGGATGCCGACTCGTCGGCGATCACCATGACCTCCGAGGGACCGGCCGGCATGTCGCAGGCCGCGCCGAGCGGGTCGGCTGCCACGGCCTGCTTGGCGGCCGTGACCCAGGCGTTGCCGGGACCGAAAATCTTCTCCACCTTCGGCAGCGTCTCGGTGCCGTAGGCCAGGGCGGCGATCGCCTGTGCGCCGCCGATCTTGAAGACCTGGTCGATGCCGCACAACTGCGCGGTGAGCAGCACGGCCGGATGAGCCTTGCCCGTGCGATCCGGGGGCGTGCACAGTACCCGGCGCGGGCAGCCGGCAAGGCGTGCCGGGACCGCCAGCATGACCACGGCCGAGGGCAGCGGCGCGGAACCGGCCGGGACATACAGTCCAACGGCGCCAATGGGCCGGAAAATACGCTCGCAGCGTACCCCGGGGCTGGTCTCGATGCTGACGCTTTCGAGGCTCTGGGTCCGATGGAAGCGCTCGACGTTTTCGATGGCACGTTCGAGCGCGGCGCGCTCCGGCGCTCCGACCGCGCGCTGGGCCGCGGCAAACTCCGCATCATCGACCTGCAAGTCGCGCAGCTCGACCCCGTCGAAGCGGCGGGTGTACTCGCGCAGCGCGCCATCGCCGCGGGCGCGCACGGCAGAGATGATGGCCCGAACGACGTCATCCACCTCCGCGCGGGATTGCTGAACGGGACGCTCGAGTGCCGCGGTGCGTTCGCGCGCATCGAGCCGGCTCCAATCGAGAATACGCATGCGTCAGCTCAGCATCTTTTCCACCGGCAATACCAGCAGCGCGCTGGCGCCGGCTTTTTTAAGCCGCTCGAGCGTCTCCCAGAACACGTTCTCGCGGCAGACGGCATGCACGGCCACCTTGTCCGGGGAGCCTTCCAGCGGAATGATGGTCGGGGACTCGCTGCCCGGCAGGAGCCTGCGGATCTCCGCGAGCGCGGAGCGCGGCGCATGCAGCATGATGTACTTGCTCTCACGCACCTGCTGTACGCCGTCCAGGCGCATCACCAGACGTTCCACCCATTCGCCCTTCAGCGGTGCCAACGCAAGCGGTGTGCGGATCAGCACCGCGTGGCTCTCGAGCACGAGCTGCACCTCGCGCAGGTGATTGGCCTGAAGCGTCGAGCCGGTCGAGACCAGATCGCAGATCAGATCGGCGCGGCCCAGACGCGGGGCGATCTCGACCGCCCCGGAGAGCGTGACGATCTCGGCGCTGACATTGTGCTCGCGCAGGTACTGCTCGAGCAGGTAGGGGTAAGTGGTCGCAATGCGCTTGCCCTGCAGGCTGGCAACGCCCTCGTAGCGCTGCTCCTGCGGTACCGCGAGCGCGAGGCGGCAGCGCCCGAAATCGAGCGTGCGCAGGGCTTGGAAGCGTACCGGATGGCCGCGGGCGGCGAGTTCGAGGCGTTTCTCCTCGAGCACATTCAGTCCCACCAGGCCCAGATCGCACACGTCCTCCTGAACCAGGTCCGGGATGTCGTCATCGCGCACGAATAGCACATCGAGCGGCATGTTCTCCCCATAGGCCATGAGCTGGTCCTTGCCGCGGGAGATCTTCAGGCCGCAGCGCGCCAGCACGTCCAGGGAGGGATCTGTCAGCCGGCCGGACTTCTGGATGGCCAACTTCAGGCGCGGCTCATCCATGGCGCGAATCCTCGCGCCGCCGCACCTCGGCCCCGGTGCTCGCGGAGGCGGCCGCCCGGGCAGCGTGCAGGTGCCACTTGCCGAGACGCTGGGCGACCAAACCGTAGCCGCCGTTTCCGGCGGCCAGAAAGCGCGCCACGCGTCCGATGGTCGTGACACTGACGCCGGTCAGGGAGTGGATCTCGCGGTAGGGCATGCCGCGGCTGAGGTAATCGACGACCGACCAGCGGTCGGCCATTGCCTGCAGCTCCGCCGGCGTGCACAGGTCGCGGAAGAAGGCGCGGACCTCCTCGGCATCGCGTAGCGCCGCGATAGCCGTGTACAGCTTGCGCTCGGCAAGCGCTTCCTGGCGCGGGGTGAGGCTTCGGTGCGTCTTCATGTCAATCCACTGTAATAGTGTGCTAGTACGGTATCATAAATAACCGGCCGGTTCCAGCCGGCCGCGCGCCGGCGGCAACGGCCGGCGCCGCCGGCGGATCAGGGCTCGCTTGACGTATGGGCGCACGGCGTCTTAGACTGTTGGGCACTCATCGAGACCGGCTGAGGGAATAGGCCCTTAGACGCCGGGGCAACCGCCGGGCCCAACCAGCCTGGACAAGGTGCCAACTCCTGCGATGCGGCCGAGCCTGCGGGCCCGAACCGCGCGACAGATGAGCGAACTGCGAAGCGTCGCGCCCGAGGCGCGGCGATGGTCGCAGCCCACCCGTCAGGACCCTGACGGGGCGCTCCGCTGGAGTTCTCGGTGACGGCTGAACACTGAGGAATGCGGAGTCATTCATGAGCGCCATTGCCGAAGTTCGCCCGATCGAGCGGGACCGCTCCGTACGCAGTACGGCGGCGCTGACCGTGCGTGAGGGCGTCGTCGATATCCCCGGTGGCCTGTCGTTGCATCACGGCGGGCTCCTGGCTCGGGTGCGCATCGCCTGGCGTCTGCTCGGCGCGGCCGACGGTCCGGTGATTTGCGCGCTCGGGGGCATCTCCGCCACGCGGCGGGTGTGCCTGACCGAGCAGCCGCGTCAAAGCTGGTGGTCGGAGATGGCCGGCCCGGGACGGGCGCTCGATACCGAGCGTTGCCGGATCCTGAGCTTCGATTACTTGGGCGGCAGCGGTGAGACCACCGGTCCGGCGCCCGGGGAGAGCTTTCCCAGCGTCTCCACCTACGATCAGGCCGAAGTGCTCGCCCGTTTGCTCGATCATCTCGCAGTGGGCTCGCTGCGGGGGATTGCGGGCGGCTCGTACGGCGGCATGGTGGCGCTGGCCTTCGGCGAGCGCTACCCGGAGCGGGTCGAGCGGCTGCTGGTGTTGTGCGCGGCCGATCGGCCCCATCCGCTCGGTACCGCCTGGCGGGCGGTGCAGCGTGACATCGTGCGCCTCGCCATCGAGACGGGGCGGACTCGGCAAGGGCTGGCGCTGGCGCGGGCGCTGGCGATGTCGACGTATCGCAGCGGCGAGGAATTCGCGGCCCGGTTCGCCGGTCCGCCGCAGTTCGAGGCGGGCCGGGCGCGCTTTCCGGTCGAGCGTTACCTTGCGGCGCGCGGCGCCGATTATGCCGCCCAGCACCGCCCGGAGGCATTCCTGTGCCTGTCCGAGTCGATCGATCTACACTGTGTCGAGGCGGGCCGCATCTGCGTGCCCACCGTCGCGGTGGCGGTGCGCGAGGACCTGCTCGCGCCGCCGGCCGAAGTGCGGGCAATGGTCGCGCGGCTGCGCTCGGCGCGGCTGCACGAGATCTCGTCCATCTACGGACACGACGCGTTTCTCAAGGAGTCGCAACAGCTGCGCGGCATATTCGCGTCCGTGCTCCAGAGTTGCTGAGCCGAGCCGCTCGCCCCCACGAACGTTGCCGCGATCGCCGCACTGCCTCCCGGGACAATGCTGCGCAGATCGCGCTCCGATCCCTAATCGCAACGAAAGGTGTTATGAGTCAGTCCGTTAACCGCTCCTCCCCGATCACCCAGGCCGTGCGCGCGGGCCTGGAGTCCGACCCCACCACCGGTGCGGTGGTGCCGCCTATCCACCTCACTTCGACCTTCGCTTTCCACGGCTTCGGTGCCAAGGGCCGCTACGACTACACACGTTCCGGCAATCCGACCCGCGATTTGCTCGGCGCGGCGCTCGCGCAGCTCGAGGGCGGTGCGGGGGCCGTGGTCACCGCTACGGGCATGGCGGCGATCACGCTGTGCGGTTACCTGGTTCCGGCCGGCGGCCGCATCGTCGCGCCGCACGATTGCTACGGCGGCACCTATCGGCTGTTTGACGCCTGGCGGCGCCGCGGCGAGCGGCAGGTGGACTTTATCGATTACGCGGACGGCGAGGCGGTGCGCCGCGCGCTCGGCAGCCCGGCGGCGCTGCTGTGGATCGAGACGCCGAGCAATCCGCTGCTGCGGATCACCGACATCGAGTGTTGCGCCGCGCTGGGTCACGCTTGCGGGGCCAAGGTCGTGGTCGACAACACGTTTCTTTCTCCCGCGTGGCAGCAGCCGCTCGCGTTCGGAGCGGACGTGGTCGTGCACTCGACGACGAAGTACTTGAATGGACACAGCGACGTGGTCGGCGGGGCAGCCATCGCGCGCGAGCGGGATGTATATGAGGAGTTGGCTTGGTGGGCGAACTGCCTCGGAATCACCGGTGCGCCGTTCGACAGCTTTCTCACGCTCAGAGGGCTGCGCACGCTGTATGCCCGGCTCGAGCATCACGGCCGTAACGCCCAGGCGCTTGCCGAGTGGCTCGCCGGCGCCGACGGTGTCACCAAGGTTTACTACCCGGGTCTGGCGCAGCACCCCGGCCATGACGTGGCGTGCCGCCAGCAGCGCGGCTTCGGGGCCATCGTGTCGCTGGAGCTTGCCGGAGGTCTGGAAGCGGTGCGCGCCTTCACCGACGGGCTGGCGTATTTCTCCCTCGCTGAATCTCTCGGCGGCGTCGAAAGCCTGCTTGCCCATCCGGCCACCATGACGCATGCCGCGATGGACAGCGACGCGCGCGCGCGCGCGGGTCTGACGGACGGACTGATCCGCCTGTCGGTGGGCATTGAGGCGCTCGAGGATCTGCGCGCGGATCTGGCCGAAGGCTTGGCCCGGGCGGCGCGGGTATAACAGGTGAGTCAGATCGCAGGCGTACGGCGCTGATTCCCGGGCGCTGCCGCATGCGGCGACGGAACACGGTCCCGGGGAATCAGCGTGTCAGTCTGTCGAGCACCGCCTCGCCGGCTGCGCGTGTCGAGACGGCGGGGCCGCTCGGGGCGAGATCCGGCGTGAGTGCGCCGGCGTCGATGGCGGCCGAGACGGCCTGCTCGAGCGCTTCGGCCTCGGCGGTGAGTCCCAGCGAGTGGCGCAGCAGCAGCGCGACGCTGAGCACAGTGCCGTAGGGATTGGCGATGCCCTGCCCGGCGATGTCGGGGGCCGAGCCGTGGATGGGCTCATAGAGGCCGCGGCGGCCCTCGCCGAGGGAGGCCGAGGGCAGCAGTCCGAGCGACCCGGCCAGCATCGAGGCCTCGTCGGTGAGAATGTCGCCGAACATGTTCTCGGTGACCAGCACGTCAAAGTCGCGCGGCCGGCGGATCAGATGCATGGCGGCGGCGTCGACCAGCATGTGTTCGAGGGAGACTTGCGGGAATTCGCTGCGCACGATCCGCGTGGCGACCTCGCGCCACAGCCGTGAAGTCTCCAGTACATTCGATTTGTCGATCGAGACCAGCTTGCCGCGCCGTTGCTGGGCCAGATGCGCTGCGACGCGCACGATGCGTTCGATTTCCGTCACCGTATAGGTGCACAAATCGGACGCGGCGGTGGCATCGCGCCGCTTTTCGCCAAAATAGATCCCGCCAGTCAGCTCGCGCACGAACAGCAGATCGACGCCCGTCAACACCTCGGGTTTGAGGGTGGAGGCGCCCAACAGGGCGGGGTGAACCTTCACGGGGCGCAGATTGGCGTACACACCGAGCGCGCGGCGCAGCTCGAGCAGTCCCTGCTCGGGGCGCACTTTCGCCTCCGGAGCCGACCACTTTGGTCCGCCGATCGCCCCCAGCAGCACCGCGTCGGCGCTTTGGCAGGTCGTGAGCGTTTCCGGCGGCAGCGGTTCGCCCGTCAAGTCGATCGCGGCGCCGCCGAAGGGCCGCTCGATGAGTGTGAGGTCATGTCCGCCCCGCTCGGCGAGCACGCGCAGGCAGCGCACCCCCTCGGCTATCACTTCCGGCCCGATCCCATCGCCGGGCAATACCGCGATGCGCGCCTTCATGCGGCCGCCATTCGGGCTTCGTAGGCGGCGATCTCGCTCTGGCGTGTGAGCAGGAACCCCAGTTCGTCGATGCCGTTCAACAGGCAGTAGCGCGCGAATGGCTCGAGGGCAAAGCGCACGGCCGTGCCGGTCGGCAGCGTGAGTGTGGTGGTCTGCACATCGATGCTGATCTGCGCACCGGGATGCTCGAGCAGCCAGTCGTGGGCGTCGGGGGCGACGATGACCGGCAGCAGGCCGTTCTTCAGCGCGTTGTTGCGGAAGATGTCCGCGATCTGCGTACTCACCACCGCGCGCAGGCCGAAGTCGTGCAGCGCCCACGGGGCATGCTCGCGCGAGGATCCGCAGCCGAAGTTGTGGCCGGCAACCAGGATGGTGCAGCCGCGAGCCTCGGGTCGGTTCAGCGGGAACTGCGGCCGCGGTGTGCCGTCGGGCGCGTAGCGCCAGTCCTCGAACAGGTGCGCTCCGAGCCCCTCGCGCGTGGTGGTGGTGAGGAAGCGCGCCGGGATGATCTGATCAGTGTCGATGTCCCGCGCGGGCAGCACGATGGTGCGCGAGGACAGCTGAGTTAAGGCTTCCATCAAAGCAACTCCCTGGGATCGGTTACGCGGCCGCGCACGGCGCTCGCCGCCGCGGTGAGCGGGCTCGCGAGCAGCGTGCGGGCGCCGACGCCCTGGCGGCCTTCGAAGTTACGATTACTCGTGCTGACCGCATAGTGGCCGCTCGGCACCAGATCGCCGTTCATGCCCAGGCACATCGAGCAACCTGACTCGCGCCATTCGGCGCCGGCCTCGATGAAGATGCGATCAAGTCCCTCGGCTTCCGCGTCCCGCTTGACCTGTTGCGAACCGGGCACCACCAGCATCTGCACGCCGGCGGCGATCTTGCGCCCGCGCAGCACCGTCGCGGCGGCCCGCAGGTCCGACAGCCGGCCGTTGGTACAGCTGCCGATGAACACGACGTTCACGGGCTGCTCGCGAATGGGTTCGCCGGGCGTGAAGCCCATGTACGCCAGTGACTTGGCGAACGCCTGATCATCGCAGCGCTCGGGGATGGTTGCGCCGATCGGCATGACCATGCCGGGGTTGGTGCCGTAGGTGACCATCGGTTCGAGTGCCGCGGCGTCGATATCCACTTCCCGATCGAAGCGCGCGTCCGCAGCGCTCGGCAGCTGGCGCCAACGCTCGAGCGCCGCCTCCCACGCCTCCCCCTGGGGGGCGCGCGGCCGGCCGGCCAGATAGTTGAACGTCGTCTCGTCGGGGGCGATCATGCCGGCGCGCGCACCGGCCTCGATCGCCATGTTGCAGACCGTCATACGGCCATCCATGTCGAGCGCGCGGATGGTCTCGCCGCGGTACTCGATGACGTGCCCGGTACCGCCGGCCACGCCGATCTTGCCGATGATGGCGAGGATGAGGTCCTTGGCGCCGACACCCTTGGGAAGCGCGCCGCGTACATTGACGGCCAGTGTGCGCGGCTTGCGCTGCAACAGACATTGGGTGGCGAACACGTGCCCGACTTCGGTCGTGCCGATGCCGAAGGCGAGTGCCCCGAGCGCGCCATGCGTGCTCGTGTGGCTGTCGCCGCACACGACGGTCTTGCCGGGCTGGGTCAGGCCGAGCTCCGGTCCGATGATGTGCACGATGCCACGCCGGGCGTCGCGCAGGCCAAGCAACTCCACACCCATGTCGGCGCAATTGCGTTCCAGTTCGCGCACCTGGCGTGCCGCGGCGTCGAGGGCGATGGGAGCGCCGCCGAAGATCTGCGCGGTTCGCGTCGGCGTCGAGTGATCCATGGTGGCGAAGGTGCGCTCGGGCCGCCGCAGGCGCAGGCCGCGTTCGCGCAACACGGTGAAGGCCTGCGGGGAGGTCACCTCGTGGATCAAGTGCAGATCGATGTAAAGCACCGCGGGCGTATCGGCCGTCTCGGGTACCACTTCGTGGGCACGCCAGAGTTTCTCGAACAGGGTCAGGGGCGGGCCCATCAGACCGCCGCCGCGGGTCGCGGCGCCTTCATGTCGATGTGATCGAGCCAGCCCCAGCGATCGGGGGTCGCACCGTTGAACAGTCCGAAGAAGGCCTTCTGCAGGACCTCCGTCAGCGGACCGCGTTTGCCGGTCCCGACCGTGAGGCGGTCAACGGAGCGGATGGGGGTGATCTCGACGGCGGTGCCGGTGAAGAACACCTCATCGGCTATATAAAGGAGTTCACGCGGAATGGCGCACTCGCGCACCTCGATGCCCCGCTCGCGGGCAAGACGCATCACCGTGTCGCGGGTGAGGCCGCCGAGCACGGAGTGTGACAATGCCGGGGTCAGCAGCACCTCGTCCTTGACCACGAACAGGTTCTCGCCGGACCCCTCGCTCACCGTGCCGTCGGGGGCGAGTCCGATGCCCTCGTGAAAGCCGAGGCGGCGCGCCTCGGCACCGATGAGCTGGCTCGACAGATAGTTGCCGCCGGCCTTGGCGAGCGCCGGCAGGGTATTGGGTGCGACCCGCTGCCAGGACGAGATGCACACGTCGACGCCCTGCTCCTCGCTCTCGTGCCCCAGGTACTTGCCCCATTCCCAAGCGGCCACGGCCACCTCGATCGGCGGCTCGGTCTTCGGCGTGACGCCGATCTCGCCGTAGCCGCGGAAGGCGACCGGTCGGATGTAGGCGCCATGCGCCAGCGCGTTGGCGGCGATGACCTGGCGGCAGGCCGCCTCGATCTGCTCGGCCGAGAACGGCACGCTCATGCGGTAGATCTTCGCCGAGTCGAGCAGTCGCCGGGTGTGGTCGCGCAGGCGGAAGATCGCCACGCCCTGAGGGGTCTCATACGCGCGCACCCCCTCGAATACGGACGAGCCGTAGTGCAGAGCGTGCGTGAGCACGTGGACCGTGGCCTTCTCCCACGGAACGAGCTTGCCGTTGAACCAGATGAACTGCGTGGCCGGTATGGGCATAAACGGTCTCCCGGAAGGCGCTGCCTGTCAATGCGTCGAATCCGCGTGCGCGCCCGCGGCGAGCTCCTCGCGCGTGCGGCTGCCGGCGGCCGCCTGCTCGATGCGGTTGATCACCTCGAGGAACGCCTGGGTGCTCGATTCCACGATGTTGGTGCTCACGCTCGAGCCGCGGTATGTGCGCTGATTGTACTCCACGTACACCAGCGCCTCGCCCTGGGCATCCTCGCCCTCGGTAACGCCGCGGATCTCGAATTTGCGCAGCATCACACCGATTCCGGTGGCCGCCTCGATCGCCTTGAAGGCCGCATCGACTGGCCCGTCGCCCTCGGCGGTGTGTTCCACGTTCCGGCCGTCGAGGTGCCGCAGTCGCACGCGGGCACTGGCGGCGCGCTGAGTCACCGCGTGGGTCTCCAGACCCGCCAGACTCCAAGGTCCGGCCGCCGTACCCTCCGCGCGCAGTACCAGCGCTTCGATGTCGCCATCGAAAAGCTCCTTCTTTTTGTCCGCGAGCGCCTTGAACTGCTCGAACACTTCGTTGAACTCAGCGTCCGGGAGCTCGAAGCCGAGCGCGCGCACCCGCTCGCGCAGGGCATGCCGGCCGCTGTGCTTGCCGAGGATCAGGTGGCTGCGCGCGAGGCCGACGTCCTCCGGGCGCATGATCTCGTAGGTCGAGTAGTGCTTGAGCACCCCATGCTGGTGAATGCCCGCCTCGTGGGCGAAGGCGTTTTCCCCGACCACCGCCTTGTTGCGCGGCACGGGCATGGCGGTGATGCTCGAGACCAGCCGCGAGGTCGGGTACAGCCGGGTTGTTTGGATCCCGGTGGTGACATTGAAGAACGCCCCGCGGGTCTTCAGCGCCATCACCACCTCCTCGAGCGAGCAGTTGCCGGCCCGTTCGCCGATCCCGTTGATGGTGCACTCGATCTGGCGGGCTCCGGCCACCACGGCGGTCAGGCTGTTCGCCACCGCCATGCCCAGGTCGTCGTGGCAGTGCACCGACAGGCGCACCCGCTCGATGCCGCGGACGTTCTTGCGCAGATAGCGGAACAGCTCGGCGAATTCATCCGGGACGGTATAACCGACGGTGTCCGGGATGTTGACGGTGCTTGCGCCGGCCTCGATGGCCGCTTCCACGACTTGCGCGAGAAACGGCAGCTCCGTGCGCGAGGCGTCCTCGGGAGAAAACTCCACGTCCTCGCACAGCTCACGTGCCTGGCGCACGCCCGCGACGGCCGCGCGCAGGATCTGCTCTTCGGCCATGTTGAGCTTGTATTGGCGGTGGATGGCGCTGGTGGCGAGAAATACGTGCACGCGGCGTCGCGGGGCGTCCGCGAGCGCGCGCGCGGCGAGCTCGATGTCGTCGCGATTGCAGCGCGCGAGCGCCGCAATCACCGGACCGTGCACCTCGCGCGAGACCGCCTGCACGCTTTCCCAATCGCCCTTGGAGGCGGCCGGGAAGCCCGCTTCGATGACATCCACGCCGAGCTCGGCGAGCGCCCGCGCCACGCGCAGCTTTTCCGGCCGCGTCATGCTGCAGCCCGGGGCCTGCTCCCCGTCGCGCAGCGTGGTATCGAAGATCAGGACCTTGTCGGGTTCGGCTGTCATGGGTAATCCTCCGGCTCGGCTTGCTCAGGCGCGTGGGTCGTTCAGCCAGGGCATGCGCGCACGCAGCGCGGCGCCCACCTTCTCGATCGGATGTTGGATGTCGCGCTTGAGCAGCTTCTCGTAGCGCTTGCGGCCCGAGGCGTTCTCGCGAATCCACTGGCGGGCGAACGTGCCGCTCTGGATTTCCTGCAGGACCTTGCGCATCTCCTTCTTGACGCGCGCATCGACGATGCGCGGACCGCGCGTCAAGTCGCCATACTTGGCGGTCTCGCTGATGAACTGGTGCATCTTGGTGATGCCGCCCTCGTGCAGCAGATCGACGATCAGCTTCAGCTCGTGCAGGCACTCGTAGTAGGCGACCTCCGGCTGATAGCCGGCTTCGACCAGAGTCTCCCAGCCGCGCACCACCAACTCGGTGGCGCCGCCGCAGAGCACCGCCTGCTCGCCGAACAGATCCGTCTCGGTTTCCTCGGCGAAGGTGGTCTCGAGCACCCCGCCGCGTGTTCCGCCGATGCCGTGCGCGTAGGCGAGGGCGCGGGCATGAGCCTTGCCGGTGGCGTCCTGCGCCACGGCGATCAGGCACGGCACGCCGCGGCCCTGCTGATACTGCCGGCGGACCAGGTCGCCCGGGCCCTTCGGGGCGATCAGCACCACGTCGAGGTCCTTGCGCGGCTTGATTTGCTTGAAGTGGATGTTGAAGCCGTGGGCGAACAACAGCGTCACGCCGGGCTGCAGCTGCGCCTCGATGCTCTGGTAGAGCGCTTTCTGGGCCATGTCCGGCACCAGCATCGCCACCAGGTCCGCATCGCTGGCCGCGCGGGCCGGCTCGGCCACCGCCAGCCCATCCTTCTTGGCTTTCTTCCAGCTCGGGCCGCCTCGGCGGGCGCCGACCACGACGTCGAAGCCACTGTCCTTCAGGTTCAGCGCATGGGCGCGGCCCTGGCTGCCGTAGCCCATGACCGCGATACGCGCCGCGCGCAGGGCTTTCTTGTCGACGTCTTTGTGCGAATACAGCTTCATCTCGATATCTCCAAATCGGCCCATTGGCCCGGATGTCACGTCACAGTCACGGCACGACAGCGCATGCCGTGACACGCATAAAAAACCCCGCAGCGGCCATGCGGGCCGGTGCGGGGTTCTTGGTGTCTTTTCTCGCTCCTACCTGAGAGTCCTCAGGCGGCCACGGGCACCCCGCACCGGCTGCTCACAAGGAGCAGCAGTCCGATAAGAAGCACCGGCAACCGGCCGCGACGCGCGCCCGGCGCGCGCTGCGCCAAGTGGAGTCGGGTCATGTCTGCTGCGGGTGCCACGGGCCTTCGTGCCTGGGTGAGAGTCAAAATGTGGAGATGATGGGACGGATGTCAGCACAAGCGGCGCGATGTTGTCAATTGGCGCGCAGGCGCTATGCTCGGGACCGTGGCACATGAAACGCTATTGAGCGCAGATCCCGGCGAGAGCCGGCCGCTGTGGCTGCTCGCCGAGCGGGAACTGGAGGCTTGGCTGGCCGGACAGAGCGCCGCGGTGGTCGATTGGGTTCGCGCCCACGGCTATCGCGCCGAGCGGCATCGCGTGCTGACGCTGCCCGGGGAGTCGGGCGTGGCGGGCGCGCTGCTCGGCCTCGGGGCGCTCGACTCGGCGGAGGATCTCGGTCCGTGGGAGGCCGCCGGGGCCCCGGAGCGCCTACCAGCGCTGCCGTGGCGGCTGGCGAGGCCGCTCGGAGCGCATGCGGCGACCCAGTTCGTGCTCGGGTGGCTTCTCGGCGGATACCGGATGACACGCTACCGCGGCGGTGAGCGGTTCGAGCTGCCTGCGGCCTTGATCGCTCCGCCGCAGGCGGACTTGCGTTATGCGCAGGCCGCGGCGCGGGCCAGCGCGCTGGCCCGCGATCTGATCAACACGCCGGCCAATGACCTTGGGCCCGCGGAGCTGGCCGCAGCGGCCTTGGCGCTCGCGCGCGAGCACGGGGCTCGCGGCCAGGTGCTCGAGGGCGCAGATCTCGCCGGCTTCCCGCTGCTGCGGGCCGTTGGTGCCGGGAGCGCGCGCGCGCCGCGGATGATCGATTTGCGCTGGGGGCGTCCGGACGCGCCGCGCGTCACTCTGGTCGGCAAAGGCGTCTGTTTCGATACCGGTGGACTCGACCTGAAGTCCGCCTCGGCGATGCTGCTGATGAAGAAGGACATGGGCGGGGCCGCCTGTGCGCTCGCGCTCGCCGATCTGCTGATGCGGCTCGAAGCGCAAGTGCACTTGCGTGTATTGATACCGGCGGTCGAGAACAGTGTGGGAGCCTGTGCGTACCGTCCCGGTGATGTGCTGCGCTCGCGCAAGGGGCTTACGGTGGAGGTGGGTAACACCGATGCCGAGGGCCGACTGGTGCTGGCCGATGCGCTCAGCGCGGCGGACGAGGAGCGCCCGGCGCTGCTGATCGATCTGGCGACCCTCACGGGCGCGGCGCGCACCGCGCTCGGACCGGAGGTGCCGGCGGTGTACGCCCGGCCCGCGCACTGGGCGCAGCGGGCGCGCGAGATCGGGGAGGTGGAGGCCGATCCGCTCTGGCCAATGCCGTTGTGGACAGGCTACGAGGAGGATCTGGCGAGCCGGATTGCCGATCTTGGCAATGTGGCATCGACGCCATTCGCCGGCTCGATCATCGCGGCGCTGTTTCTGCAGAGGTTTGTCGCCGCCACGACCGACTGGCTGCACATTGACATGTATGCGTGGAACGCTAAGGATAGACCGGGCCGTCCGCTGGGCGCGGAGGCACAGTGCATAAGGACGTTGTATCGCTTGCTGCGCGAGCGTTTCGGCTGACAAGGCCGCGCGCGGGGTCGAATGGGTTACGAGGCAGGTGGGGTAGGTGGATTTTGATCGATGTGACGTCGACACTACGGGACGATAGATGACCGCCAAGAAGAGCGAGACAATCGATCCGCGCGCGTACTCGCGCCCGGTGGTCGACGGGGACAGGCGTGCGCCGGCACGAGCGATGCTGCGCGCGGTCGGTTTCGGGGATGGTGATTTCAGCAAGCCGCAGGTCGGCATCGCCTCGACCTGGGCGGATCTCACGCCGTGCAACATGCATATCGCGGAGCTGGCGCGCGAGGCGGCCGCGGGCGCCGACGCGGCCGGCGGTAAGAGCGTTCTGTTCAACACGATCACGGTCTCGGACGGCATTTCCATGGGCTCGCCCGGGATGCGCTACTCGCTGGTCTCGCGCGAGCTCATTGCCGATTCGATCGAGGCCGTGGTCGGTGCGGAAGGCTTCGACGGGTTCGTCGCCGTCGGTGGTTGCGACAAGAACATGCCGGGCTGCGCCATGGCCATGGCGCGGCTGAACCGCCCCGCCGTGTTCGTCTACGGCGGCACCATCCGTCCCGGCGCGCGGCGACGCGACATCGTGGCCGTGTTCGAGGCGGTCGGGGCGCGCGCGGCGGGCAAGATCTCCGCCGAGGAGTTGCTCGAGGTCGAGCGCACGGCGATTCCGGGACCGGGCAGCTGCGGCGGCATGTATACGGCGAACACGATGGCCTCGGCCATCGAGGCGCTCGGCCTGTCGCTGCCGGGCAGCTCGGCCCAGGATGCCGTGAGCGAGGCGAAGATCAGCGATTGCCGCCGTGCCGGCGAGGCGGTGATGCGCCTGATCGGCGTCGGCCTCAAGCCGCGCGATATCCTAACCCGCAAGGCCTTCGAGAATGCCATTACCGTGGCCATCGCCCTCGGCGGTTCGACCAATGCGGTATTGCATCTGCTGGCGATCGCGCACGAGGCGCGCGTCCGGCTGGGATTGGATGATTTCACCCGTATCGGGCGCCGGGTACCCGTGCTGGCTGACCTGAGGCCGAGCGGACGGTACCTGATGTCGGAGCTGGTGGCGATCGGTGGCATTCAACCGTTGATGAAGATGCTGCTCGCGGGCGGCCTGCTGCACGGGGAATGTCTGACGGTCACCGGACGGACGCTCGAGGAGAACCTGGCGGCTGCGCCCGAATACGCCCCCGGGCAGGACATCGTGCGTCCGCTCAGTGCGCCGCTGCGTAAAGACAGCCATCTGGTCGTGCTGTACGGCAACCTTGCTCCCGAGGGTGCGGTGGCCAAGATCACCGGTCAGGAAGGGGAGAGATTCAGCGGCCGGGCCCGCGTGTTCGAGGGCGAGGAGGCCGCGACCGAGGCCATCCTCGCGGGCCGGGTTCGCGCGGGCGATGTGGTCGTGATCCGCAACGAGGGGCCCCGGGGAGGGCCTGGAATGCGCGAGATGCTCGGCCCCACCGGCGCGATCGTCGGCCGGGGCCTGAACGGTCAGGTGGCGTTGATCACCGATGGACGCTTTTCCGGCGGTAGCCACGGCTTCGTCGTGGGTCATGTCGCGCCGGAGGCGGCCAATGCCGGCCCCATCGGGCTGCTGCGCACCGGCGATCCGATCACCATTGACGCGCTGCGCAGGGAAATCAATGTTGACCTTCCGGCCGCGGAGCTGCGCCGGCGCCGGGCCGCATGGAAGCCGCGCAAAGCGCCGCCGGCCGGCGTGCTGGCCAAGTATGCGCAGCTGGTGGGCAGCGCCTCGCAGGGCGCGGTGACGGGCGCCAGCGCGCCTCGGCCGAGCTCGCGCTGACACGAGACGTGCATGGAAATGCAGTTCACCTCGGTAAGCGGAGGCCACTTGCAGTTGTCAGCGCGCCGGGCAGCGGTTACAGTTCGTACCTGCATCGTGGATGCGCATGGCGCGCGCTTGGCAATCCGCCCTTCGGTCGCCGTGAAACAGATCATGACAGGGGGAGTGAGCCACGCGAGTGCCGGCCTCTCGGCAGAGCCCGGGCGTGGACTACAGTTTGAACGATCCGGCGGATGCGCCGGCCGGCTCTGGTCCGGGTTGAGCGGCTTGCGGACGGGTAGAAAGACCGCTACCTTCGGTCCTAATCGTTTCGATTCGGTGTTTTAAGACAGGCAACAGCGACGCGTCTGCAATTTAGACATGAGTGCTTACGTACACGACACGCAGTTCTTCACCCGGCGCACGGCCGTACTGGTCGCCATCATCGCGCTGCACGTACTGATCCTTTACGCATTGGTCACGGGCCTGATGCAAAAGGCAATTAGGCTGGCCGCGCCGCCGATTCAGACGCAGATCGTGCGTCAGGTGCACAAGCACCTTCCGCCGCCGCCGCCGCCGCCGCCGCAGCTGGTGCAGCCGCATGTGCAGGTGCCGCCGCCAATCATTCAGATCAATGTGCCGGCGGCCGAGCAAAGCCATGCCATTACGGTGACCAAGCACGTGGTGGCTGCTCCGCCGGCGCCCCCGCCGGCGCCGCCGGCGGTGTTTACGCCATTGGGCGAAGGTCGGAACTTCCCGGCCACCCAGAACTACTACCCGGAGTCCTCGATGCGCTTGGGCGAGCAGGGGACGGCCATCGTAGAGGTCTGCGTCGGGGCGAACGGGCGGCTTACGAGCCGGCCGCGGTTGGTGAGAACCTCGGGCAGCCCCCGGCTGGATCGCGCGGCGTTGCGGTACGCCCGGGCGACTTCGGGGCATTGGATCCCGGAGAAGCGCAACGGCGTGCCGATCAACTACTGTGGTCAGCTGCCGATCAAGTTTCAGCTCAACGACTTCTGATGAACATTGTTTCCATCCACTGCAACCTCCGCTGCGCATCGCGGTTATTTGTGATCTTGTGATCTGAGGAAATCTATGGCTACCCAAGCTGTCGCATCCGTTACCAACCCATATGGCCTTTCGGGCCTGTGGAACAGAGGCGGTCTGATCGACCGTTTCGTGATGATTCTGCTGCTGGCGATGTCACTGGCCACCTGGTACGTGATCTTCACCAAGCTGTGGGATCAGCACAGGCTGAAGCAGTCCGCACGCGAGGCCGAGAAGAAGTTCTGGCAGGCGGCCTCGATCAAGGACGGGATCGAGAAACTGAAGAAGGGCAATGAGTTTCGTGTCATTGCCGAGGACGGGCTGCGGGCGATGACCCATCACGACGGGCGCCTGACCGACCGGATCGATTTGAACGAGTGGATCACCATGTCGTTGCAGCGCTCGACCGAGCAGGTGAGCAACGACATGTCGCGGGGCCTGGGGCTGCTGGCGACGGTCGGCTCCTCGGCGCCGTTCGTGGGCTTGTTCGGCACGGTGTGGGGCGTTTTGAGCGCGCTGATCGCCATCGGCTTGGCCGGCCAGGCGAGCATCGATAAGGTGGCCGGCCCGGTCGGCGAGGCGCTGATCATGACCGCCATGGGTCTGGCGGCCGCCGTGCCGGCGGTGTGGGGCTACAATTGGCTGCTCGGACGCAATAAGGCGTTGCAGGATGCGCTGCGCAACTTCGCCAGCGACCTGCATGCCTACCTGGTGGGCGGGGCGCGCGTGGCGGGCCCGGAGGGCGCCGGAGCGAAGTCCCCGGCGGCACCGGCGGCGGCCGTGCGCAAGTGAGCGCTGCGGTTTCTTGAACAGAGACATCGGATGCGCGAACGTGCCCCGCGATTTTGCGCGGGGCACGTTTGATGTGAGGAGCTGACGAAAATGGCGATGAATGTCGGAGGCGACTCGGGAGACGAGCCGAGCGTGATGGCCACCATCAATACGACGCCGCTGGTCGACGTCATGTTGGTGTTGCTGATCATCTTCCTCATCACGATTCCGGTGATCACCCAGCACATCAAGGTGAATCTGCCGCATGCGAACAACATCCCGACGGTGACCAAGCCGCACGAGGTCACTATTTCGGTGACGCGCAACGGCTCGATCTACTGGGGTACGCAGCTGGTGCCGAGCAGCAGGCGACTGCTGCAGAAGATCGAGGAGGTTGCGGTGGAAGTGCCGCAGCCGGCGGTGAAGATCCGCGGTGACCGCAACGCGGACTACCGCTATATCGGCCACGTCATGTACGAGCTGCAGCGCGGCGGCATGGTGAAGGTCGATTTCATCTCCGATCCGAGCACCACCAAGCTCGGAGCTCAATGATGATCATTTTATTGTACGGACGCCGCCGAGCGTTCGAGGAGTATTGAATCCATGGCCATGTCGATGGGGTCCGGCAAGGGTCCGATGATCGAGATCAACACCACGCCGTTGATCGACGTGATGCTGGTGTTGTTGGTGACGTTGATCATTACGCTGCCGATCATGACGCACACGACCAAGATCGACCTTCCGCAGCGTCAGCATCAGCCACCGAAGACCCCGCCGCAGGTGATCAATCTGGGCATCGAGTTCGACGGTACGATCACCTGGAACGGCACCGTGGTGCCGAACATGCAGGTGCTCAACGGGTATTTCGAGAGCGAGGCGCAGAAGAATCCGCAGCCGGAGATCCACCTCAGCCCCGACGGCATGGCCAAGTACGGCATCGTCGCGAAGGTGCTGGCGGACGCCCAGCGCAACCGCATAACCAAGATCGGTTTCGTCAATACCGCCGAATTCTCACAGTGAAAGCAGTAACTCAAACCGCTATGCGAGACAGATTCATGAAATTCAAGGGGATTGTGGCCACGGTTGCGCTCGGCGCGTTGCTGGTGTGTGGCGGCGCGATGGTGGCCGTTTCGTCGGCGCAGGCCGCGACCAAGGGGCCGTCGAAAGCCATGAAGCGCGGCATCGCGCTGCAGCTCAAGGCCGCGCAGACCGCCATCCAGAAAGGGCAGTACGCCGCCGGCATCGCCAAGCTCAACGCCATGGCGGGCAACAAGGAGCTGCAGGCGAGCCCGTACGCGCAGCACATCCGCAACCAGTTGTATGTGTTCGCGTACGAGAAGTCGAACCAGGACGCGAAGCTTCCGGCGCGATTGAAGCTGTTGTTGCAGGATCCGTACGAGACGCCGGCCAATGTCCGCAGTTTCGTCGTGGCATTGGCGCAGCTTAACTACCAGCTGCGCCATTTCCACCAGGCCATCAAGTACGGCACGGAAGCCCTGAACAAGGGCTACGCGACCGAGGCCCAGATGGGCACGCTGGTGGCTCAGGCGCACTACCTGCTCGGCGATTGGCGGGGCACGATCGCGGTCGTGAAGCAGCAGGTGGCTGGGGAGATCAGGGCGGGTAGCAAGCCGACCCAGCACCAGTTGCAGCTGATCGAGAGTTCCTGTCAGAAGCTGCACGACCAGTCGTGCCTGCTTAATTCGCTCGAGCAGCTGGTCATCTATTACCCAAAGCGGCAGTACTGGCAGTACCTGTTGTACCGCACGTTCAAATCGGTCAAGAGCGATGCGAACCTGCTCGAGGCCTACCGCCTGGCGTTCGCCGTCGGCGTGATGAAGCAGCCCCACGAGTTCACCAGCTATGCCGAGCTGGCCATCGAGGCCGGCACGCCGGGTGAGGCCGAGACGGTCCTGAAGACTGCGCTTAAGGCCGGTGTGTTTACCACCCCCAACGGCAAGGCAAAAGCCGAGCGCATTCTGCAGGATGCCCAGAAGCACTCGACGGCTGCGGATCGCGCGGGGCTGGCGCATACCGCGGTGTTGGCGAACCAGCAGGCCACAGGCAACTCGGATGTCCGGGTCGGACTGGCCTACTACGGATACAAGCAGTACCCGCAGGCGATCAAGATGTACCAGGAAGGCATTGCCAAGGGCGGCCTGAAGCGGCCGGGCGAGGCGCATCTGCTGCTGGGCATCGCGCAGCTGGCCGCCGGTAACCGGGGCGCCGCGCTGCAGGCATTCAGCGAGGTCAAAGGCGACCCGACGCTGGTGCGTCTGGCGCAGCTGTGGAGCCTGAAGGCCAAGTCGGTGGCCGCCTGAGCGGTCGCGCCGGTTCCACCCACACAGGAGGACATCCAGTCATGGCGATCAAAGCCGCAGAGCGCATGCCAGCGGGCGTGCTGAAGACGATGGGCGCCGAGGGTCCCAAGGACGTGCGCACGGAGGAGCTTTTCAAGGGTAAGAAGGTGGTGCTCTTCTCGGTGCCGGGGGCGTTCACGCCGACCTGCGATGCGAAGCATCTGCCGGGTTTTGTGCAACTGGCCGATCAGATCCGGGCTAAGGGCGTTGATTTGATCGCCTGTATGGCCGTGAACGACGTATTTGTCATGAATGCCTGGGGCAAGGCCTCGGGAGTCGGTGACAAGGTCATGATGCTGGCAGACGGCAATGGCGAGTACGCCAAAGCCCTGGGACTGTCGCTGGATGCCAGCGGATTTGGCATGGGCCAGCGCGGCCAGCGCTTCGCGCTCGTCATCGAGGACGGCGTCGTCCGGCAGGTCAACGTCGAGGCGCCGGGACAGTTCAAAGTGTCGGCGGCCGAGCACGTCCTCGGCCAGCTGTAGCGGCTGCGCAAGCCTCTAGAGTAGCTGCTCGATCTGCGGCACGATCTCGAAGAGGTCGCCGACCAGGCCAAGGTCGGCGACCTCGAAGATCGGCGCTTCGGGATCCTTGTTGATCGCCACGATGGTGCGGGCATCCTTGATACCCGTCAGGTGCTGGATGGCGCCCGAGATTCCGACGGCGACGTACAGATCCGGGGCGATGATCTTGCCCGTCTGACCCACCTGCAGCTCATTCGGCGCATAGCCGGCGTCGACGGCGGCTCGGGAAGCGCCCACTGCCGCGCCGAGCTTGTCCGCCAATTGGTACAGCATCTGGAAGGCCTCGGCGCTGCCGAGAGCGCGACCGCCGGAGATTACCCGCGCGGCTGTCTGTAGATCCGGGCGGTCACTCGTGGCGGCCGAGGTCGATACGAACCGGGTGTGCTGCGGGGGCTCGACCGGGGCATCGACCTTCTCGATCGGCGCCGTGCCGCCGGCGGCGGCGGCGTGAAACGAGGCGGTGCGCACCGTGCCGACGACTTTCGTATCCTCAGGTACGGCTACCGTGACGATCGCGTTACCGGCGTAAATCGGACGGCGGAAGCGGTGCGGGCCTTCCACGGCCATGATGTCACTCACCTGCGCGGTGTCGAGCAAGGCCGCGATGCGCGGCATGACGTCCTTCCCAAAGGTGCTCGAGGGGCCCAACACATGGGTGTAGGGGCCGGCCAGGGCGGCGATCTGCGGGGCGATGGCGGCCGCAAGCGGATGCGCGTGGATAGGATGCTCCACCGTGAGGACACGGCTGACGCCCTGCAGGGCGGCAGCTTGCCGGGCCACTGCGGAGGCGTCCGAGGCGCATACCACGATAGTGATTTCGGCCTGCGGCACGGTGGCGGCGCAGGCGACACATTTGGCGGTACCGATGCCGAGGGCGGCCCCGTCGTGCTCGGCAATGATCAGTATGGAGGCGCTCATGATGGCAACAGTCCTTTTTCCTTCAGTGCCGCGACTAGCGCGGCGGCGTTATCGACCCGGATCCCCTTCTGACGCTGCGGCGGCGCGGCGACGCGCACGGTTGTCAGGTGCGCGCGGGGCGTGACGCCGAGGGACTCCAAGCTCAGCGACTCGAGCGGCTTTTTCTTCGCCTTCATGATCTCCGGCAGCTTCACATAGCGCGGCTCGTTCAGGCGCAGATCCACGGTGACGACGGCCGGCAGGTCCACCTCGAGTATCTCCAGGCCGGCGTCGACTTCGCGGGTCACCTGTGCTTTGCCTTCGGCGAGCTCGATCTTGGAGGCGAACGTCGCCTGCGGACGCTGCCATAGCGCCGCGAGCATCTGACCGGTCTGCCCGTTGTCCTCGTCGATCGCCTGCTTGCCGAGCAGCACCAGAAACGGCTGCTCACGCTCGATGAGCTTGAGGAGGATATGCGCGGTCGTGAGCGGCTCGGTCGGGGCGTCGCTGAGGACGTGCACTGCCCGGTCCGCGCCCATGGCGAGGCACGTCCGCAACTGAGACTGGCAGTCGGGCGGTCCGATGGTGGCCACTATGACCTCCTCGGCCAGTCCGCGCTCCTTGATTCTGAGCGCCTCCTCGAGCGCGATCTCGTCGAAGGGGTTGACGCTCATTTTGACCCCATCGAGCACCACACCCGAGCCGTCGGGCTTGATGCGGATGCGCACGTTGTAGTCCACGACGCGCTTGATGCCCACCACGATGCGTTTCATCATCCAGCCACTTCCTCCAGAGCCTGCGGTCAATATAGCAGAGGATACCGCCGGGCTGACCGGCGCGCGGCCACGCGGCCGATGGGGAATCATCAATGATATGCTTCACTGATGAGCGAGTCCCCGATTCGGCCCAGCGAGAGTCTGCGCCACGTCCGTTACGAGATCCGCGGGCGCCTCGCGCACCGCGCCCACGAGCTCGAGCGTCAAGGCTACGAGATCATCTCGCTCAACATCGGCAATCCCGGTGCGTTCGGCCTGCGCACGCCCGAGACGATGCGCTTGGCGATGATCGAGAATCTCGCGGAGGCCGACGGTTATTGCCACCAGAAGGGTATCTTCCCGGCTCGTGAAGCGGTGGTGATGCAGCAGCAGGCGCGCGGGGTCGCCGGGGTCACGGCCGAGGAGGTGTTCATCGGCAACGGCGTGAGCGAATTGATCAATCTGGTGCTGCGTGCGTTGCTCGACGACGGCGACGAGGTCCTGGTGCCGAGCCCCGATTATCCTCTGTGGAGCGCCGCGGTGACGCTCAACGGCGGTCGCGCCGTGCACTATCCTTGCCGCCCGCAGAACGGTTTCGTGCCCGACCCGGATGAGCTCGCCCGGTTGATTACGCCGCGGACCCGCGCACTGGTGGTCATCAATCCCAACAATCCGACCGGCGCGGTATACCCGCGCGCGGTGCTCGAGGCGCTTGCGCGCCTCGCCGAGCGATCGGGTCTGGTGGTCTTCAGCGACGAGATCTACGACCAGATGGTCTACGACGGGGCGGAATTCGTCCCGATGGCGACGTTGGTGCACGAGACCCTGTGCGCGACGCTGTCCGGATTGTCCAAGGTCTATCGCGCCTGCGGTTACCGCGTCGGCTGGGCGGTGTTCTCCGGACAGACCCGCGCCGCGGTGGATTATCTGGCGGCGATCGATCTGCTGAGCTCACTGCGTCTGTGCAGCAACGTGCTGGCGCAGTGGGCCGTGCAGACCGCCCTCGGCGGCTATCAGAGCATCCAGGATCTGGTCGGCCCCGGCGGGCGCCTGTACGAGTCGCGCCGGACCATCCATGCGGCGGTGAGCGCCAGCCGGTTCCTGCGCCTGAAGGAGGCGCCGCGGGGCGCGATGTATGCCTTCATCGGGGTCGACACGGCAGAGCTGCCGGGATTCGACGATCAGCGCTTCGCGCTCGATCTGCTCGAGCAGAAGCATGTCCTGGTGGCCCCGGGAGTCAGCTTCAACGTGCCGTATCGCAATCATTTTCGGATTACGAGCTTGCCCGACAGCGCGACGCTTCAGAAAGTCTTTGCGCGGATCGAGGATCTGCTGAGCGCGTACGCGGCCACGCCGCCCGCGGCGGACAATGTCGTGCCCGGTCCAAAACGGTTGGCATGAGGGCGGGCATTCTGGAGTTAGAGTGAGTTCTCTAAAGACTTTATAATCTATTGTTTTGAAAAGGATTCCGGATCATATCGACCCGGTGATCGAGGCCGGCGGCACGGTCGTGACACCGACCCGCCAGCGTGCGCACGCGTTGCGTTTGGCGTACGCCGCGCGGGAACTCGGCCGCGGTCGTCGTGTGTGGCGGAGTCCGGACGTGCTGCCGCTGGCGGGCTGGCTCACCCGGGGCATGGAGCAGCGTGCGCAACAGGAGAGCACCGATTCACGCCTTCCCCGTCTGCTGACGGGTGCCGAAGAGTGGCTGCTGTGGCGTGAGTGCGCCGCGCAGGCGCAGGCCGGACTGGAGCTGATCAATCCGAGCGCGCTGGCGGACGGATTGCTCGGAGCCAGTCAGCTCGCCGCCGAGCTGCGGATCGATGTGACCCGACTGCGCGCCGCCGCGAATACCGAGACGGCCCTGTTGCAAGCGGTGCAGCACGGGGTGGTTGCACGCAGCCGCGCGATCGGCGCGGCGTCGTTGGATGCGCTGCTCGGCCGGGGCGTGGCGCTCGGCGACCGGCGGCCGGTGCTGTTCTGCGGTCTGTTGGCGCCAACGCCGCGCTTGCGGGCCCTGATTGACGAGCGGCGTGCGCTCGGCTGGCCGACCGAGCTCATGGTGCCACCGGCCGCGCCGACGTCGCTGCCTGCGGTGGTGCAAGCGGCGGACGAGACGCAGGAGCTCGACCGCATCGCGCACTGGTGCCGCGAGCGGCTCGAGCAGGCGCCGGCGGGCCGGTTGCTGGTGGTGTTGCCGGGCTCGATCGGGCGGCGCGAGCGTCTGGCCGCCTTGATCCGTCAGTCGCTCGATCCCGGCGGCGTATATGGCACGGCGCAGGGGGCGGCCGTCGGCATCGAAGGGGGTAGCTCGTTCGCCGAACAGCCGGCCGTGAGCCAGGCGTTGTTCGGGTTGACCGTGTTGAGCGGCGCGGACGTACCGATCGAGAACGTGCTGGAGTGGTTGCGCAGCCCGGTGTTGCGGGAAGCGCCCGCCGATCGGGCCCGGCTCGATCTGTGGCTGCGGGAACGCGTGCCGCCGACGATCGACAGTGGCGCGCTGGCACGCTGGCTCGCGGCCGCGCCGGGGCCGGCCGCCGCGGCGCTGCGGGCGCGGCTCGAGCGGGCCGCCGGACAGGTGCGCGAGCCGGTGGGCTCGGCGCGCCAGTGGTCCGAACGCTTTCATGCCGCGCTCGACGGTCTCGGCTGGCCGGGAGCCGCGGGCTTGGACAGTCCGAGTCAGCAGATGGCGGTACGGTTGCGTGAGCTGCTCGAGGAGTTCGGTCAGTTGTCCGTTGCCGCGGGCCCGCTCAGCGCTACGGCGGCGCTCGAGCGGCTGCGCGAGCTGGCGGCGCGGACCGCGTATCGCCCGGCGGATGAGGATCCCGCGGTCACCGTCACGGGGCAGCTCACCGACCCGGTGGTTCGCTACGAGGGTATCTGGGTGGCCGGATTGCATGCCGATGCCCTGCCGAAGCCCGTCGCGCCCGACCCGTTCCTGCCGCTTGCGGCCCAGGTCGCGGCGGATCACTGCGGCGCCTCGAGCGCGGCACGCCTGCGCGAAGCCCGGGCGCTGCTGGCAGCCTGGCGGGCCGCGACCGAGCACCTGGTGCTCTCCATGCCGCTGCGCGCCGAAGACGTGCGACTGCTGCCGAGTCCGCTGCTCGCGCCCTGGCTCGGCACCGATTCACCGCAGGCGGCCGTGCAGCCGTGGCTGCCCGAGCGTGTGCACCGGGAGGATCGGCTCGAGCCTTGGCGCGATGCCGGCGTTGCCTGGACGCGCGGCGCGCCGCTACCGGCCGGAACACGCAGTCTCGAGCTGCAGAATGACTGTCCCTTCCGTGCTTACGCCGAGCTGCGTCTGGGCTGCGAGCGGTGGGCGAGCGCCGAGCCCGGCATCGCCGCCGATCTGCGCGGCCGACTGTTGCACGCCGCGCTGCAGCGTCTGTGGCAGGCGCTTGGGGATTCGGGGGCGTTGACCGCGCTAACGCCGGCAGCGCTCGAGGCGCTCATCGGTACGTGCGTCGAGGGTGCCGCGTTGGAGCTGATGGGCGCCGAGCCGGCGCTGCCGGCGGTGCCCGCACAGCAGCGCGAGTGCCGGCGTGCGGTCCGGCTCATCGCGATGCTGTGCGAGGTCGAGCAGCGGCGTGCACCGTTCGCGGTGCGGTACATCGAGCATGCCCGCGAGCTTGTCTTGGGCGAGGCCACCGTGCGCGTGCGCATGGACCGTGTCGATGCGCTCGCCGATGGCGGCGTTGCGGTGCTCGACTACAAGAGCGGACGCCCGGTGCGCCCCGACTGGTACGGCGAGCGTCCGTCGCATCCCCAGCTGCTCGCGTATCTTGCGGCGCTTAGTGAGCCGGTACGAGCCCTTGCGACCGTCAACCTGACGGCCCGCGAAGTGGGTTTCCACGGCATTGCCGCCAGTGACGGATTGCTCCCCCAGGTGGAGACGGTTCGGGCCGCGTTCGGCGGCGGCGACGCGTGGGCGGAGCGGGTACAGGCCTGGAGGGACGTGCTCGAGCGTCTGGCGAGCGCGTTCGCGCGGGGCGAGGCGGCGGTGGACCCCAAGCCCGGTGCCTGTGACTACTGCCATCTGCGTGTGCTGTGCCGCGTCGAGGATGAATTTCAGGGCCAGCCGCCCGAGGCGCCGGAGGGCCTGTGAGCGAGGCGCGCGCCACCGTGGACGGGACGGCATCGGACCAGGGCGCGCGCGAGCGCGCAAGCGACCCGCGCGAGTCGATCGTACTGCAGGCTCCGGCCGGCTCCGGGAAGACCGCCGTGCTGACCCAGCGGATGTTGCGGCTGCTGGCGGACGTCGATGAGCCGGAGGAGATTCTGGCGATTACCTTCACGCGGCGCGCGGCAGCCGAGATGCGCGAGCGGGTGCTGCAAGCCCTTGCCGGAGAGGTGGGCGAGGGTGCGTTGGCACGGCGGCTCGGCGCGCTTGCCGCGCGTGCGCTGGCGCGCTCCGAGGCGCGTGGGTGGCGGCTGCGGGAGGATCCGGGGCGCCTGCGGATCCAGACCATCGACGCATTCAATCTCAGTCTGGCGAGCCGGTTGCCGCTGGCGGCGCGCTGTGGCGGCCCGCTCAGGCTCGGAGAGCGTCCCGAAACGCTTTATCGGCGCGCGGCGCGCGAGACACTGGTCAGGGCCGAGCAGGACCCCGAGCTTGCGGTCGACGTGGGGCTGTGGTTTGAGCGTCTGGACAACCGCTGGGGCAATGTCGAGCGGCTGCTGGCCGAGATGCTCCGGGAGCGGGCCCACTGGCTGCCGCACGTGTTGGGGTCTGCGCCGCAGCGGCTGAGTGCGCGGGTCGAGGAGAGTCTCGTCCGCATTGCCGGTGAGCGGCTCGCGGCCGTGTGCACCGGGCTTGATGCGCGGCTGCGGGCCGCGCTCGAGGCCCTGCCAACGGTCGGAGCGCTCGGTGCGGATCCGCTGTCACTGCCGGCGTGGCAGCGTCTGACGGCACTGTGCTTCACCCGTCAGGGTCAGTGGCGACGCGCGATCGATCGCCGCCTGGGTGTCGAATTCGCCGATCGGGCCGCCAAGGCGGCCCTGCTCGAGTGCATCGGGCAACTCGCGGCGCTGCCGGGTGCGCAGGCCCAGTTGCTCGAGGTCGCGGCGCTGCCTCCACCGCGGCTTCCCGCCGCCGACGCGACGGCGCTCGCGGCGCTGTCCCGGCTGCTGCGCATCGCCGCCGCAGAGCTCGAGATGGGCTTTGCTGCCGCCGCGGAGGTGGATTACACGCGCATCGCCGGAGCGGCCCAGGCCGCGCTCAGCGAGGAGGGCGAGCCAAGCGATCTGGCGCTGCGCCTCGGTGTGCGGTTGCGTCACATCCTGGTCGATGAATTCCAGGATACCTCCGCGGCGCAGACCGAGCTGCTGGCCAAGCTGACGGCGGGATGGGAGCCCGGTGACGGGCGCACGCTGTTCGTGGTCGGCGATCCGATGCAGTCGATCTACATGTTCCGCGAAGCGGAGGTGGGCTGCTTTCTCGCCGTGCGCGATCGTGGCATCGGCGCGCTGCGCCTGACGCCGCTGCAGTTGCAACGCAACTTCCGCTCGGTGCCGGCCTTGGTCGAATGGTGCAACGGGACGTTCGGACGGCTGTTTCCCGCGGTGGACGATCTGCGCGAGAGCGCGGTGTCTTTCAGTGCGAGCGCTGCGGCACTTCCGGGTGGGCGGACGGCCGCCGCGGTTGAGTTGCGCCTGTTCGACTCCGCGGACCACCAGGCCGAGATCGCGGCGCTGGTCGAGCGGATCGCGGCGCTGAAGAGCGCCGATCCTCAGGCATCGATCGCGGTCCTGGTCGCCGCGCGCCGTCATGCCGAGCACCTCATCAGCGCACTGCAGGCGCGGGCCGTGGAGGCAATCGGGGTGCATCTGGTGCCACTACAGGCGCTGGCGGTGGTGCGCGACCTGGTCGCCTTGACGCGCGCGCTGTGTCATCTGGGAGATCGCACCGCGTGGCTTGCGGTGCTGCGCGCGCCCTGGTGCGGCGCGTCGCTTGCGACACTGACTTGCCTGTCGGGTCGCCGGGACTGCGAGTTACCTTGGGAGGCGCTGCACGATGCCGAGCGCACGGGCGTGCTCGAGCCCGCCGAGCACACCCGGGTGCAGCGCGTGCGCGCGGTGCTGGCCGAGTCCTTGGCAGGGCGCGGACGGCTGCCGCTGGCCGACTGGCTCGAGCAGACTTGGCTACGGCTGGGCGGTCCGGATGCCTACCCGCGCGAGCAGTTGCGGCACGCGCGAGCCTATTTCACCGCGGTGAGCGAGCGCTCCGGGGCGATCGAGCGCGAGGGCGCCGGCGCGCTCGATGAGCTGTTGGGCGGGCTGCACGCCGAGCCGAGCGCGCACGGCGATCAGGCGGTGCAGATCCTCACGATCCATCACGCCAAGGGTCTGGAGTTCGACCACGTGCTGATTCCCGGGCTCGGCCGGCGCGCCAATCACGATCGCGAGCCGCTGTTGCGCTGGCTCGACCTGCCGCGCGCCGAAGCGGGCGGGAGTGATTTGCTGCTGGCGCCGGCACCGCCGGTCGGCGCGGAGGATCCGCGCGGCGTCGGCGCGCTCATCAAGCGGTTGCGCGAGCAGCGCGCCGCGCATGAGCAGTTACGCCTGCTGTACGTCGCGGCCACACGCGCCAAGCGCTCCCTACACTTGTATGCGACGCTGAAACGCTCGGGGGAGGGACCGTTGCGCCCGACGCGCGGTACGCCGCTGGCGCGCCTGTGGCCCGCCCTGGGCTCGGATTTCCTGGCCACAGTTGATGCCGACGCGCCGCCGATGCCGCTCGCCTCTGTGGGCCCGCCGCTTGAGGGCGGGATGCGGCTGCGCGAGCCGTGGCATCCGCCAACGCTCCCCCCGGCGCCGGTGCTCGATCATCTGCCGTTGGGCGGCGAGTCGCTCGAGCCCCCGCAGTTCAGCTGGGTGCAGGAGACCGCCCGGCATGTCGGCACGGTGGTGCACGCTGAGCTGCAGCGCTGGGCCGAGGCCGAGGCGTTACCGGAACCCGCGGCGGTCGCGGACCATGCGGCCGAATACGCCGCGCGGCTGCGCCGCCACGGTGTGCCTGAGAATGAGCTGCAAGGGGCAACGCGGCGGATTCTGGCGGCACTCGCCGCTACGCTGGAGGATCCCCGCGGCCGCTGGATCCTGGCCCGCAGTCACCGCGAGGCGCGCAGCGAGTTGGCGTTGACCGGGCTTGCCGACGGCCGCTTGCGCAACGTTGTCATCGATCGCTCGTTCATCGATGCGCAGGGCGTGCGCTGGGTCATCGACTTCAAGACGAGCGAGCACGAGGGCGGGCGGCTCGAGGATTTCATCGACCAGGAAGTGTGCCGTTACCGCGCTCAGCTCGCCGTGTATGCGGCACTGGCCCGTGAGCTTGGACCGGAGCCGGTACGAGCCGGGCTGTACTTTCCCCTGATGCGCGTCTTTGCCGAGGTGTGAGCGCGCTCAGCCGGAGCCCATTTTTTGCCCAAAACCGCGCTGGGCGGGGCAGGAGCCCCGAGCCGGCGCGTGCGGGTAGTGGCCGATCGATAGCCGCTTGATTCCCGAGTCGTGATGCCGGCGGGCACGGAAGTTGGTACAGGGACGTACCCGGCCGCTATCGGTGGCCGGGTTTTGGGCAAAAACCACGCTTTTTGCCCAAAACCGCGCTGGGCGGGGCAGGAGCCCCGATCCAGCGCTTTTCAACAATAGTTGTCCATCGACTGACGGTCGACCCCGAGTCACGAAGCGGCCCGGCAGGGTGACAGGCACAGGGACGTGGCCCCGCCGCCGCAGGTGGCGGACGTTGAGCCAAAAACCACGCTTTTTGGCTCAACGGCGCTGGGCGGGGCAGGAGCCCCGATCCAGCGCTTTTCAATAGGTGCCTTCCAAACCCAACGGCCGGCGGCCGGCGGCATCCTGCGCGCCCAGATACTGCAGGGCCTGCAGGAGCGAGGGCGACGCGCTCGCGCGGGGAGCGACCTCGGCGTGCAGCACATAGCCGGGTGCGGCGGTCAGGCGCAGCGTGCCACGCAGTGCAAGCGGTCCGCCCAAGTTGTGCAACCGGCCGATTGTCTTGCCCGCACCGCCGGGAAATGTCGCGGTGAAGCTGCCGAGCGGCGTGACCTCACCGCTGCTGTCGACCAGATGCAGCAGCACGACGTGTCCGCGCAGGTACTCGATCGCGCCATCGCGTGCGATGACGGCGCGATCGAGGTGCGCCTGGATGGTGCCGGCGATATAGGCGGGCACCGCCGGCAGGATCTGCGGATTGATCGGTACGCGGGCAAAAACGTTGCGGGCCTCGATCGGGCCGCGCCAGGGTAGGCTCACCTCGCCGCTCGCGGATGCGCCGCGCCGCACTGCGCTCAGCTGAGCGACCAGTCGGCCGCGCAGCAATGCCCGCGCATGCACCTGCCAGGTGAGCTGATCCAGGGAGAAGCCCCGTATGCTCACGCCCGTGCAGTCTCCGCTCCAGAGCGTTCCAGCGACGCTGGCGCATTGCAGCCGGCCGCGCAGTGCCGGCAGCAGCCACGCCGCCGGCAGATGCGCGACGAGCACTGCCATGAATACGATCGCGGCGAGCAGGATGGTGAAGGCGCGCTTCAAGTTCAGGGCTGTTTGAGCTTCAGTGAGGCGTCGACCAGGCCGGGACCGCCGGCGACCCGGATCTGCGCGCCAGTGACCTGTATCCCGTCTTGCTGGTGCAGGCGGGCCAGCCAGGTGATCAGCGTGTCGAAGGGCGCATCGTGCAGCTGGACGCTCAGGCCGATGCCGCTCGGGGCGCTGGCCGTGAGCGTCGCGCCGAGGCCGCTCTGGCGGGCCGACTGGTCGATCAGCACGATCAGCGGCTCATGCGTGCCGCCGGGCGGCGAGCCGGCCGCGGCGAGCTCCGGGGCAACCCGGCGCATCCAGGCGAGATTGGCCTCCTTGCGCTCAACCACCCGGTGCAACTGCGCGACGCGCCGCTCCAGCGGCAGGATCACGGCAAACACAAACAAAATGGCGGCGAGCACGCCGCCGATGGCGACCGTGCGTCGCTCGCGAGGCGAGAGCGAGCGTAGCGACGGCAAAGATGGCGCCCGCATCGGTCAGCTTCCGCGCGTGATGCGCAGGCTGCCGCGGAAGCGGCCGTGCGCGGGGTTTGCGCTCGTGAGGCGCGCCTTCCAGCCCTGCTGCCCCAACGACTGAGCAAGATCGTTCAGCGCCTCGATCGACGGGGCGGTGAGTCTTAGATCGAGCGCGCCGCCGCTGAAGCTGAGCGCCTCGAGCTGGGTGTGCGGCACGTGGGCGCGGGCCGTGGCGAGCGCCCCCAGCGCCGTGAAGAAGCCGCCGCCGCCGCCCTGGGCGCGCACCTCGGCCAGCCGCGCCTGCATCCTGCGGCGCGCTTCATACGGATCACCCGCCCCGGGCATGGCGCGGTTGAAGACGCGGGTGATGGCTCCGTCGAGGGCATGCTCGCGCCGGTGCAGCACCACGAGTTCGGCAACCTGGCCGATCAGGTGCAGCGCGACCAGCGCCCCGAGCAGCATCGCCGCCCACCGCCACGCCCGCCAGCCGGAAGCCGTCGAGCGCTTCGGGGCGTAGCTGCCTTGCAGCAGATTGATCGCCTCGGCCGCCGGCAGCGCGCGCGCGAACAACGCCAGCGGGTCGCCGGCGAGCTGCTGCACCTGGACACTCTCGAAACGCTCGCGCAGCGCCTCCAGCTGAGCGCCCCAACGGCGCCACTCGGTCTCGCCCGCGTACACCAGCAGCCCACGGGCGGCCGGGTCCGCCAGCGCCAGCTCCAGCGCCTCGCCGAGCGCGTCGGCGCAGAGGCCCACGTAGCCTCCGGAGGGCGTGCGCACGGTCACCGCATCGTCCTCGAGCAGGGCAACCGCCTGGGCGGGATTGCGCGGCAGCAGCTCGCTGTCGGCGTAGAGCGCCGCGGGCTCGATGCCGGCGGCGCGCAGCTCGGCGAGCCACTCGTTCATGCGTCGGCGCGCGACCACGGCAACCGGCAGGCGGCCGTTCGGCAGCCGTTTGCCGATCGCGAAATGCAGCGTATCGATGTCTTCGGCGAGCTGCTCCTCGAGCGCGAAGGGCACGAGCTGTTGGAGCTTGGCGCCCGAGCGGGTCGGCGGCAGATCGGCGCTCGTCAGCAGCACGTCGGTCCCCGGCGCGAGCACCACCACGGAGCGGCCGGCCGCCTGCGCCGCAGCGCCGCTGAGCGGCCCGCTCCGCGCGGTGTTGTCTGCGGGCAGCAGCCAGGAGGCCTGCTGCTGTGCGCCGTGGGGAAGCCTGAGCAGGAGCGAGTCGGGCATGCCGGCAATCCTAGCCTAAGTCAGTTGGGCGTGTCGCTGCGCAGGACGGGTGTCACCATGCCGTTGGTATCCCGGTAGAGCACGGTGTAGAGGATGAACCGAGTGGATCCGGAGCTGATTCGGCTGGTGAGGCGAAACCACTGGGAGCTCTGGCTGAACAGTTGCTGGAAATTCGTCTGTGGCGCGCCGGTCGCGCCGCCATTGGGGTTGGGCGTCGCGGGCATGGTGTCGGAGTAGGCGGTCTCGAATTCGCTGATGGTCGGAAAGCAGCCGCCGGCGGCGGCGCGGTCCCGGGCGAACTGGCGCGGATCGGCGCTGAATTGAGTGTGTCCGAGGTAGGCATCGAGCACGTAGGGGGACGCCGTGCAGACGTTCAGGGGTGTGCCGACCGGCAGCGCGGTGACATACGGGGCGATGCGCTCGAAGCGCGCGCGTCCGAAGTCCGGCAGTGCCAGCAGTTCGCTGGCGCTGGTCACCGGAAGGTTCGGCGTTTGATACGGTGGGTCCATTTCCTCGTAGACGCTGTCGGCCGGCGCGCCCGGGATCGCTGGCGTCGGACTCTTGTCGATCCAGTTGACCCAATCGTCCGCCCAGCGCGGCGAGAGCCCGAGCAGCGTCAGCAGACGGCGAAAGGCGACCAGCTGTTGGGCGTTGACCGTGACGCCGTTGCTCGCGACCAGGTTGTTCAGATTGAAGCGGCCCTGCAGGTCCGTCAAATGTCCCTCGAGCGTTACACCGGGCGAAACGGTGAGCGGACCGATCGGCGCAGCCCAGGGCTGCTCGGTGTCGGTGAGGTTGGCTTGCTCGCGGAACGTCTGCTGCAGGCCATAGGCGGCGAACGCCTCGGTGCCCTGGGTCACCAGCAGCGCTTGGTTGTAGTCGAGCGTCGCGATGGTTTGTCGCGCGGTCATCGCATTGTCGTACGCCAGTGCGGCGGCGATCACGGTGGCGAGCGCAACCAGCAGGATCGCCACCAGCAGCGCGATGCCGCGCTGGCGAGCCGGCGCGGCCACCGACGGCTTGCCGGCGTGGCTCATCCGGGCACCTCGAAAATCCGCACGATCTTGCCCCAGCGCCGGGTATCGAGCGTCACTTCCACGGCCAGGGGGCGCATCCGGTAGTACGCGTCGAGAGTGGCTTCCGCACCCGGCGTCGGCGGAGGCCACGCCGTCAGCCACTGGCGATCGAAGTTCAGGTAGCGCAGCTGCACACCGGTGAGATGCTTCAGCAGATTGCGCTTGACCGGCTTGTCGGCAAGGGTTGGATCGAGCACGTTCCAGTGCAGGCGAATCAGCGTGCCCTTCTTGAACTCGTAGGCGACCCGCTCGAGCTCGGGGCGCTGCAGGCCGAGGGGGTTGCTCCAGCCGTCGCGCGTGAACATCACCATGGGCTGGGCGGTGGGGCTCGCCTGCAGGGCCGGCAGCCAGCCCTGGCCGTTCGGGGAGCGGATCGGGCGCGGCGCGAGCTGCACGAAGTCCTGTTCCATGATGCGCAGCGCGTTCTGCAGTGCGAGCAGTTGGTGCTGATCGGCGCGGATGGCCTTGCGCGCGTGCAGCGACTGCATGATGACACCGTAGCCGATGGCAAACATGATGGCGGCGATGAAGATCGCCACCAGCATCTCGATCAGCGTGAATCCGCGCACGGGGCGTGGCTGGGACGCGGACCTCATGGCAGTGACTGGGTTCCGCCCGGCAGGGGCTGGGACGGGACACCGGGGGCCATGGGCGCAATCGTTCCTTCAATCCATTGCGGTGTGAGTGGATTGGGCGGGGCGATCGCACGGCCGATATATCCGGTGACGCTTGCCGCCCAACCCCGCGACTGGCTCTTGGGTCGCGCCATGACCTCGATGCGCTGCACGCCCGGCACGGCCGTCGCACTCACCTTCTGGCGCCAATGCCACGTGTCCTTGGCGAATTTGACCTTGCCGGTACTGGTGCCGTTGGGCGGATACTGGCCCGAGAGCCGTACGCGCTCGAGCTGGTTGAGCGCAACCCACTCGGCAAAGATCTTGTGGCGCAGAAACAGTGTGACGTTCGCCGAGGAGGTGAGCGCCTCGAGCACCGCCGCCATGCCGATGGTCACGATCGCCAGGGCCACCAGCACCTCGATCAGGGTAAAGCCGCGCGCGCGCCTCAATGGGCCGCTCCGCCCAGGGGCCGCTCGACGATACGGTCGTCGGCATCGGGCTTGATGACAAATCCATGGCGCGTTCCGCTGAGCTCGAGCGTAACGCTGAAGGAGGACAGATCGCCGCTGGAATAGATCATCACCTGGGGCGTGAGCGTGCCGCCGTCACGGTGATGCGGGTGGCGAAGCACGATCCGCCGGCCGTCGAGCTCGACGCGCACCGACACGCCAGGCGGCAGGCGGCGCTGGCGCAGAACCTGATCGCGGGTCACGGGGCGCCACTGGTTGCGTTGTTCGGAGAACACCAGGAACTGATAGCCTCGCGGTTCGAAGAGAATGCCGTAATTTCGGGTTTGCAGCTCCGCTTGGCCGCGCGTGTAGCGCATCAACGACGCCAGACGCTGCCCGGCCGTCTTCAGGGCGGAGTCGCCACCGCCGCCGAAGTTCAGCGACAGCACCACGCCGGCGGTGACGATGGCGATGATCGCCAGCACCACCAGTATCTCCATGAGCGTGAAGCCACGGGCGCCGCGCGCCGACGCGCCAGCCCTCGGCGCGTCGTCAGTTGGTGTTGGTGAGGTTCCAGTTGGCGATTTCGGCATCGTTACCGGTGCCCCCCGGCCGATTGGTCGGGCCGAGACTGTAGAGGTCATAGGGCAGCCCGTGCGTGCCGGGATAGACATAATGATACGGATGGCCCCAGGGATCGAGGCTCAGGCGCTGGATGTACGGGCCATGCCAGTTGGTCAAGGACGGATCGTTCGGCTTCTTCACCAGCGCCTCGAGGCCCTGTTGCGTGGTCGGGTAGGTCGAGTTGTCGAGCCGGTACTCGGTCAGGGCAGTCTCGAGGCTCTGGATGTCCTCTTTGGCCTTGGCCACACGCGCCTCGCTGACCTTGTTGACCACTTCCGGCACGATCACGGCGGCGAGCAGCCCGATGATCACCACCACGACCATGATCTCGATCAGGGTGAAGCCGCGCGCCGCGCGCCCGGTGCGGCGCTGGGCGCGCAATCGATCAATGTGCTGTCTCATCCGGATTCCAAGGGTCGGCGGGGGCGCGATCAGCGGATGATAACATTTGGAGGGCGGATTTGGCTGTGCGTCGAGCGGTTCCTGACAGCGCACACATGACTTTAGTGCCGAAGGTCCTGCCATCCGACTCGCGCTTCTTTACGGTCGGACGTGCCTCGCTCGGCTGGGCCGAGCGAGGCCGCAGAGGCACTCCACGCGCTTTACGTTCCGCCGTCTCGGCGGTAGCGGCTTTTACTAGACTGATGGTTTGTACAGCTGCGCGAGCCAATACCATCTCGAGTCGCAATCGCACCGCCGGTGGACATTGCGTTGCACGGTGATTCAAGCCGCCGGGGTCGCTCACCCACCGGTTCGCTTCGGTGCTTCGACCCCCGCATCGCGGCAGGGTTCCGGCGCGGGCGGCCTCTGGGCGGGCACGCTATACTGCGCAGCCGTTTTGGGCCGCTCGAGATGCGCGCATGGGTTTTGGCTTCGTTTTTCCAGGGCAGGGCTCGCAGTCGGTGGGAATGCTCGCCGAATTGGCCGGCTCGAGCGAGGGGGCCCCGTTGCGGGAGACCTTCAGCGAGGCACGAGGGGTGCTGGGGTATGACCTTTGGGGTCTGATCTCGGCGGGGCCTGCCGAGCAGCTCAACGCCACGGAATACACCCAGCCGGCCCTGCTTGCCGCCGGCATCGCGTTGTGGCGGCTGTGGCGCCAGCGCGGCGGCCCGGAGCCGGCCGCCGTTTGCGGTCACAGCCTTGGGGAATTCACCGCACTGACCGCCGCCGAGGCGCTGGAGTTTGCCGAGGCGCTGGTCCTGGTGCGCGCGCGCGGGCAGCTCATGCAGGCGGCCGTGTCGCAAGGCAGCGGCGCGATGGCCGCCATCCTCGGCCTGGAGGATGCCGTGGTGATACAGGTTTGCCAGGACAGTGCCGACGGCCAAGTGCTCGAGGCGGTGAATTTCAATGCGCCGGGGCAGGTGGTCGTCGCCGGCGAACGGCCCGCGGTGCAGCGCGCCATCGAGGCGGCCCGGGGACGCGGCGCCAAGCGCGCGGTGGTCCTGCCGGTGAGCGTGCCCGCGCACAGCAGTTTGATGCGTCCGGCCGCCGAGCGGTTGGCTGAGCGGCTCGCCGCGGTGCGCTGGCGGGCGCCGCGGCTGGCCTTCATCAGCGCCGTCGATGCCCAGGAGCATCGCGATCCGGCCGAGCTGCCGGCGCTGCTCACGCGCCAGCTCGTCAGTGCGGTCCGCTGGACCGACACCGTGCGCGCGCTGGCGGCACGCGGCTTGAATCCGATCATCGAATGCGGGCCGGGCAAGGTGTTGACGGCCCTCAACCGCCGCATCGGCCGCGAGAATAATGAGGAGAATATGGAGTGTCTGACGCTGGAGGACCGCGGCTCGCTCGAGCAGGCGCTCGCGGCCGTGGCATGCGGGGGTGACGATGCGTGAGCTCGAAAGCGATTGTGCGCTGGTCACCGGCGCCTCGCGCGGCATAGGGCGGGAGATCGCCCTGGCGCTGGGGCGGGCCGGAGCGCGCGTGATAGGCACCGCGACTACGGCGGCCGGCGCCGAGGCGATCTCGGCGGCGCTGCACTCGTGCGGCTGCGCGGGCCGCGGTGCGGTGCTGGACGTCTCGGCCGCCGCTGCGATCGAGGCGTTTGCGGCAGCTCTGGAGAGTGCCGGCGAGATACCGAGCATCCTGGTGAATAATGCGGCGGTGACGCGCGACGCGCTGCTGGTGCGCATGAAACCGGAGGATTGGGACTACGTCATCGCGACCGACCTGACCGCGGTGTTCCGCCTGAGTAAGGCCTGTCTGCGCGCGATGATGAAGGCGCGGCGCGGCCGCATCATCACGCTGACCTCGGTGGTGGGATTGACCGGCAATGCCGGGCAGGCGAACTACGCCGCGGCCAAGGCCGGACTGATCGGGTTCACCAAGTCGCTCGCCCGCGAGGTGGCGTCCCGCGGTATCACGGTCAATGCCATCGCTCCGGGATTCATCGACACGGACATGACCCGTGCGCTGGGGGATGAGCAGCGCGCGGCGCTGCTGCAGCAGATCCCGGCCGCGCGATTCGGCGCTGCGCAGGATGTGGCGGCTGCGGTACTGTTTCTGGCCTCGCCCCAGGCCGGCTATATCACGGGCGAAACCCTGCACGTCAACGGCGGGATGTACATGCCCTGAGGCGGGTGCGCAGGCTGCCGCGACCGCCGCCGGGACATTTCGTCTAAAAATCAATGATTCACAGAGACAGAAGGCGAGTGGCAGGCGCTGGCGCGTTCCCCTAAAATACCGCGCCCGCGCCGCGCCCGGGGGCCGGCGAGCGGCATGCAAGTCCAATCACTTAGACATAAGGACCGATTAATGAGCACAGTTGAGCAGCAGGTCAAAGCCATTGTGGCCGAGCAGCTGGGCGTCAAGCAGGAACAAGTCACCAATGACGCTTCCTTCGTGGATGACCTCGGTGCCGATTCGCTCGATACGGTCGAGCTGGTCATGGCCCTGGAGGAAGAATTCGAGATCGAGATTCCGGACGAAGACGCCGAGAAGATCACCACGGTCCAGCAGGCGATCGATTACATCAACGAGCGTCGCAACAAGGCTTGAGAAGCGGCCGCGGCCGGCGAGCCCGCCGCATGGCGGACGGCGTGGTGTTGGGCGCGGTGGGTTCGAATCAGACAGGCAGTGTTTGCCAGCCCCGAGAGGCTCTGTGCTGCGCGCGCTGCCGGGAGGCGCGCTGGCGGGGCCGATGACCTGTATCAGTATGCAGGTTCCGGAACGAGGGTCGAGCCGCCGCATTCGGAGCGTCGGCTCGGCGTACAGGGGCGGGCTGGAGTGCGCAATTTGCGGAGACTAAGTTGAGCAAACGTCGAGTCGTCGTGACCGGCATGGGGATCGTCTCGCCGGTGGGCAGCGCGGTGGAGACGGCCTGGAAGGCCATTCTCCAGGGCCACAGTGGCATCAGGCCGGTCACGCGCTTCGATGTGTCGGCTTTCCCGGTTCGCTTTGCCGGGGAGGTGCGTGACTTCGAGCAGGGCCGCTATTTCGACACCAAGGATTTGCGCCGCATGGACGATTTCATGCACTACGGCGTGGCCGCCGGTGTGCAGGCGGTCGAGGACGCGGGCATCGATTTCTCCAAACTGGATGCGACTCGCTGTGGCGCGGTCTGCGGGGCTGGGATCGGCGGCCTCGGCACGATCGAGCAGGAATTCGCCGAGTACGTCAAAACCGGCAACCCGCGCAAGATTTCGCCGTTCTTCGTGCCGGCGAGCATCATCAACATGATCTCGGGCCACCTGTCGATCCGGTATGGGCTGAGGGGACCGAACCTCGGGGTTGTGACCGCCTGCTCGACCTCGACACATGCGATCGGTCTGGCCATGCGTACCATTCAATTCGGCGACGCGGACCTGCTGGTCGCCGGCGGCGGAGAGATGGCGACGACGGTGTGCGGCCTGGCGAGCTTTGCTCAGGCCAAGGCGCTTTCGCGGCGCAACGACGCGCCGCAACGGGCCAGCCGGCCGTGGGACCGAGACCGTGACGGCTTCGTGCTCGGCGATGGGGGCGGAGCCGTGATCCTGGAATCGCTCGAGCATGCCCGCGCGCGCCGGGCGCATATCTATGCCGAGCTGATCGGCTTCGGGATGAGCGGTGATGCCCATCACATCACGTTGCCCCCGGAAGACGGCGAGGGCGCGCGCCTGGCGATGGTCAATGCGTTGAAGGACGCGGCGCTCGGCCCCGAGGCTGTGCAGTACGTCAATGCGCATGCGACCTCGACGCCGGCCGGCGACAAGGCTGAGACGATCGCACTGAAGCGCGCGTTCGGCGATCATGCCAAGCGCCTCGCGGTCAGCTCCACCAAGTCCATGACCGGGCATCTGCTCGGTGCGGCGGGCGTCGTGGAAGCGATCTTCTCGATTTTGGCGATCCGCGATCAGGTCGCGCCACCGACCATCAACTATGAGAATCCCGATCCCGAGTGCGATCTGGATTACGTGCCCAATGTGGCCCGTCCGATGGCCATCGATGTCGCGCTGTCGAACTCGTTCGGCTTCGGCGGCACGAACGGCACGGTGATCTTCCGGCGCTTCACCGGCTGAGCGGCTGCGGGCCGCGCGGTGTGATCGCTCGCATCCTCCAGGTTCCCGCCGAAACGCTGCGAGTACTCGCGGGGCGCTGGCCCGGCCGCTATCCGCTGCTGCTCGACACGGTCGCGCCGAGTCCGACGTGCCGCTACAGTTTGCTGCTGGCCGAGCCCCAGGCGGCGCTGTGGCTCGATGCGCGTGGCCGGCTGGGGGGCGAGGGCCTGCCGCTCGGCCTGCTGCGCCCGCACGCGGGCTTCCTCGAGACCCTGGAGCGTTGGTGGCTCGCTGAGCGCACGGGTCCTACCGCGGTGCCGTACTGCGGCGGCTGGGCGGTGTATCTTGGCTACGAGCTGGCGGCGCAGATCGAGCCTCGACTGGTGCTGCCGCGGGCGCAGTATCCGTGGACAGCCCTCGCGTTGCGCTGCCCCTGCGCGCTGGTGTACGACCATCACACCGGTCTGATGCAACTGTACGCCGAGCCGCGGGCAGCCGGCTCGCTCGAGCGCATCGAGGCCGACGCCCGCTGGGCGGCCGACGAACGGCGCGCGCCGGCCGCGCAGCCGCCAGTGGCTGCGGTGCACGAACAGGCGCCGCAGGTCTTTTTGCAGCAGGTGCACGCGGCTCTGGCACACATCGGTGCCGGAGAGGTGTACCAGATCAATCTGTCCCGCGCATGGGACATCCGCCTGCGCGCCGAGCAGAGTCTCGGCGATCTCTACGAGCGGCTGCGCGCGGCCAATCCGGCGCCCTTCGCGGCCTGGGCGCAGTGGCGGGGCGCGTCGATTCTGAGCTCATCGCCGGAGCGGCTGGTACGCATCGGCGATGGACGCGTGCAGACGCGACCGATCGCCGGCACGCGCGCGCGCGCCGCGCCTCCGGGCCGCGATGCCGAAGAGCGAGCTGCGCTCGCGGCGCACCCGAAGGAGCGCGCCGAGCACATCATGCTCATCGATCTGGAGCGCAATGACCTCGGGCGCGTCTGCCAACCGGGCACGGTGTGCGTCGAGGACTTGATGACGATCGAGAGCTACCGGCACGTGCATCACATCGTCTCGGGTGTTAGCGGCCGATTGCGACCCGAGCTGACGCCGATCGCGGCGCTGCGGGCCGTGTTTCCCGGAGGTACCATCACCGGGTGCCCGAAATTTCGCTGCATGCAGCTCATCGCCGAGCTGGAGGGGGAGGGACGCGGGCCTTACACCGGCTCGCTCGGCTGGCTGGGGCGTGATGGCCGAGCCGACTTCAATATCCTGATTCGCACGCTGTGGGCACAGGGGACGCGCGCGCAGCTGCGCGCTGGGGCTGGCATCGTCGCCGACTCCGATCCGCAGCGCGAGCTCGCCGAGACGCGCGCCAAGGCGCGCGGAGTGCTGGCCGCGCTCGGCAGCGTGCCCGGGGAGGCCGCCGCGTGAGCGCGCCCGAGGTCTGGTTCGAGGCGGGGACCGGTGCGGGGATCTCGCCGCTCGATCGCGGCCTGCACTTCGGCGACGGCGTATTCGAGACTGTGGCGTGCGTGGCGCATCGGCCGCGATTTCTCACGCTGCATCTGGAGCGGCTGTCCCTGGGCTGCCGCCGGCTGAGGCTGCCGGCGCGCGACCCGAGCGCGCTGCGCGCGCGCATCGAGGAAGCTGCCGCGCGCGCCGAGCGTGCGCTGGTCAAGGTGTTGCTCACGCGCGGGCCGGCGAGTCGCCGCGGCTACGCGTGGGGCGAGGAGGCGGGCACCTGTGTCATCATCGGTTATCCTTGGCCCGAGGACGATGCTCAGCTCGGGCGGGGCGCGCGGGTGCGCCTTGCGGCGATCCGGCTCGGCGAGAATCCGGCGCTTGCCGGCCTGAAGCACTGCAACCGCCTGGAGCAGATCCTGGCGCGCGGCGAAGCGGGAGCCGAGTCGGCCGACGAGGCACTGATGCTCAGCAGCTCGGGAATACTGATCTCCGGAACCATGACCAACGTGTTTCTCATCGATGGCTCGCCGGATGCGCCGCGGTTGCGCACGCCCGGGCTCGACCGGTGCGGGGTCGCCGGTGTGATGCGCCGCGTGGTGATGCGCGAGGCGGCGCGTATCGGCCTGCCGGTCGAGGAATGCGCGCTGACGACGGATGATCTGGCCGCGGCGCACGAGATCTTTCTGACCAATGCCCGGGTGGGCGTGTGGCCGGTGCGCTCGTTCGAGGCGCGTTGCTTCGAATCCGCTCCGGTCACGATGCAGCTGCGCGCGCATCTGCGGCCGTTGCTCGAGGCGCCGAGCGATGCGTAAGCCGGGTCGAGGGCGGCGTGCATGGGTGGTTGCCGCGGTGCTCGCGCTGGTGGTGCTCGCCGCCGGGGGCGCCTATGGGCTGCTGAGGCTTAACTATCATATCGCCGGACCGGCGCAGCGTCCCGTGCGGTTGCGCGTCACGACGGGCGAGACGCTGGCCGGTGCGTTCGATGCCCTGGCCGCGCGCGGCGCACTGCGCCATCCGCGCGCGGTCGAGCTGTACCTGCGGCTCATGGGCGAACAGCCGCGCATGGAGATTGGCGTATACGATATTCCGGCGCACTCGAGCCCCGCTCAGATCGTGCGTATGTTCGAGGCGGGAAAGGTCGTGCTGGACCACATCACGGTGATCGACGGAGTCACGTTCGCCGATTTTCTGGCTGAGCTCGATGCCGACCCCGATGTGAACGCGACGCTGCGCGGCAAGAGTGACGCGCAGATCATGGCCGCGCTCGGTCACCCGGGCGAGAATCCTGAAGGGCGCTTCTTTCCTGACACCTACAGTTTCGCGCCCGGGACCACCGACCTGACTGTGCTGCGCGTGGCGTATCGGAAGATGTCGGCGGAGCTGCAGCGGATCTGGGCGCACCGCAGCCCGGGTCTTCCCGTGCACAGCGCCTACCAGGCGCTGATCCTCGCCTCCATCATCGAGAAGGAGACCGGTCTGGCGGGCGAGCGCTCGCGCATCGCCGGGGTGTTTGTCAATCGGCTGCGACGCGGCATGCCTCTGCAGTCCGATCCGACCGTCATTTACGCTCTCGGCAAGCGCTACCACGGCACGCTGAGCGCCGCTGACATGAGCGTGAAATCCCCGTACAACACTTACTTGCACACCGGGTTGCCGCCGACGCCGATCTGCCTGCCGAGCAAGGCGGCGCTGCACGCCGCGGTGCATCCGGCCAAGACCCCGGATCTGTACTTCGTCGCCACCGGCAAGGGTGGCCATGTTTTCTCACGGACGTTGGCTCGTCACGATGTGCAGGTACTGAGCTACATCCGGCAGTTGCGTCAGGACCGGCTCGAGGCGCGCCGCAAGGCGCGGGTGCAGGCACGTCGCAGGGCGCGGCCCGCGGCGCGTAACAAGGCGCGGCACACCGACTCGGGGCATACCTGATGGGCGCGGGAGGGCTGATCACCCTGGAGGGTATCGAAGGGGCCGGCAAGTCGACGCTGGCGGCCTGGGCGAGCCAGTGGCTGCGTAGCCGCGGCGCGCGCGTACGGTTGACGCGCGAGCCCGGCGGCACCGAGCTCGCCGAGCGCGTACGGCGCATCGCGCTCGAGCCGGGCCCGGAGCGGGTGTGCGCCGATGCCGAGACTTTGCTGATGTTCGCCGCACGGGCGATTCATCTGACCAACTTGATCCGCCCGGCGCTCGCGCGGGGCGAATGGGTGGTTTGCGACCGGTTCACGGACGCGACCCGCGCCTACCAGGGCGCTGGACGAGGTGTCGATGCGGCATGGATCGAGGCGCTTGCCGAGCACGTCCACCCGGACGTGACGCCGACGTGTACGTTGCTTCTGGACGTGCCTGTTGCGGTGGGGCTGGAGCGTGCCCGGGCACGGCGCGCCGGGACCGACCGGTTCGAGAGCGAAACGCAAGGGTTCTTCGAGCGCATCCGCGCGGGTTATCTGGCTTTGGCGCGCGCCGCGCCGCAGCGCATCCAAATTATCGATGCGGCGGCACCCCTGGAGTCGGTGCAGCGGCAAATCGGGGCGGCGCTGGAGCGGTGCGTCGCGATGACGGGAGGCTTGCGGTGAGCCCGGTGTGGCTCGAGGAGCAGATGGCGCGTCTGCGCGCGGCCTTCGAGGCCGGGCATATGCCGCATGCGCTGCTGATACACGAGGCCCCCGGAGCGGGCGGGGAATGGCTGGGGTACTGGACGGCGCAGCTGTTACTGTGCGCACATCCGCAGCGCGCACCTTGCGGGGAGTGCGCGGCCTGCGGGCACGTGGCGCGGCGGCAGCATCCGGACTTGCTGCGGCTCGAACCGCAGGAGCGCTCGACGCAGATCCGCATCGAGCAGGTGCGCGACCTTGCGGCCGATCTGGCGCTCACCGCCCACCAAGGCGGGTACAAGGTGGGGATTCTATCGCCGGCGGACAGCATGAATCGCTTCGCCGCCAATGCGCTGCTGAAGACTCTGGAGGAACCGGCACCGCGTACGCTGCTGGCGCTGGTTGCGAGCGTGCCCTCGCGCCTGCCAGCGACCATTCTGAGCCGCTGTCAACGCCTGCGCGTGCCCGCGCCCTCGCGTGCCCAGGCCGCGCAGTGGCTCACCGCGACCCGTGGCCCGGCCGACTGGGAGGCGGTCCTCGCGGTGCTCGGCGATGCTCCGTTCATCGCCGCAATGCTCGATCCGGCGACGATCGCGCAGACGGCGGCCGAGATGCGCCAAGAGCTGGAGCAGCTTGCCGGCGGCTCGGGCGACCCGGCCGGCAGCGCCGAGCGCTGGGCGCGCAGCGAGCCGGCGTTGCGGTTGACCTGTTTTGAGAATTGGCTCACGGAACGGATTCGCCGCGGGGTGCTCGGCGAGGGCGCGGTGGCCGAATTGCGGGCCAGCGCGCACTCGGGCGCCGCGGGGCTGACTATAAGAGCCGCATTTGAGCTCCTGGACGGCGTGCGGGAGCTGCGCTCATCATTGGACGCGCCGATCAACCGGGGCGTGGCGCTCGAGGCGATGTTGCGGCGCATGGCGCCGCGCACGGCCGTCTGAGCACGATCCGCGCTGCCCGGGTGTCGACCACAAAGCCGAGGACCTGAACGTGAGAGCCGGTGGCAACAAGCCGAGTCTGCTGACACTAACGATCAAGGACAAGAGCGCCCTGTATCTGGCCTATATGCCGTTCGTGAAGAACGGCGGATTGTTCATTCCGACGAACAGCAACTACCGACTCGGCGACGAAGTGTTCATGTTGCTCAACCTCATGGGCGAGGACGAGAAGCTGCCCGTGGCCGGCCGGGTCATCTGGATGACGCCCAAGGGCGCGCAGGGCAAGCGCACCGCCGGCATCGGCGTGCAGTTCAGCGAGCAGGATCACGGTCAGACCCAGAAGAAGATCGAGACGTATCTCGCCGGGGCGCTCTCCGGCGACAAGCCGACGCACACCATGTAGGGCCGGTCGGGCCGCCGCCCGCTCAGGTCATCACTCTACCCGGGCCGCCGGCATTGCCGGCCGCCGGGCTCCTCAATTGTCCGATCCAGGGCGACGCACAGTGGCGGACGCTGCGCCCGCCACTGTGTGTCGCCGGTTCGCGCCGCGCGTGTCTGCAGGCTTTGCGGCAGAAAGCGCCGGCGGGAATTTACCCTGCACCGCGCCGGCGGCGATTGCTGAACGGCGCCCGGCGCTGTGGCAGGCGCTTACGGTGAATCCAAGACATTGATATGGGTGATCTCCCGATTGTCGCCTCAACTAGCGCATGCGCTAATGCCCTCCACTGTCGGGCCGCACTGTTGGCCGGACGGACGCGGACCGCGGATTTCGAATCGACAGGAAAGGACAGCGGCGGCCGCGCAGGATCGTTGCGGCGGTTTCGGCCGAAGAAACCGCAAGGGGCGAAGCCATGGGAGACTCCGGCATGCAAACTGCGAACCTTCGGGCCGATATGCAACTCGATGACGCCGGCAGCGGGCCGCGCTCCGACCAGGCGCCACTGTGGCACGTATTGTGGACGCGCAGTAACTGCGAGCAGATCGTTCATGCCCAGCTGCGCGCCAAGGGGTATGAGTCACTTCTCCCCATGGTCGGCGCGTGGCACCACCGCTGCGGCATGCGCAGCTGGCGCACAACGCCGCTGTTCCCCGGCTATCTGTTCCTGCGTCACGTCATGGACAAATACAGCTACCTCGATGTGTGCACGGTGCGTGGACTGGTGCGGCTGCTCGGGGAGCGCTGGGACCGGCTGGCGGTCGTGCCCGACCGCCAGATCGAGTCGATTCGCACGGTGTTGCAGTCGGACGTGCCGGCCCGCCGCTACGGTTATCTGCGCGCCGGCCAGCTGGTGCGCATCGCCGCGGGTCCGCTCGCGAATGTCGAGGGCCGGCTGGTACGATCCGACCAGCGCAAGGGCCTCTTGGTGCTGTCCATTGAGCTGCTCAAACGCAGCGTGGCTGTTGAAGTCGACTGCAGCCTGGTTGTGCCGGCCTGAATGGCGCGCATCGAATCCATGGCTGCGCACACGCGCCAGCGCAATCCGGCGCGTTGGCGCCGCTTGAGCGCCGCGTTGGTGGCACTGGCCGGCGGGTGGCCGGCCGTGGCGCTCGCGCAGACGCGCTACTCGTTCACACCGTCGGTGGCGATCGGCGGACTGTACGACGACAACGTCTTCGAGACGCCCACGCAGCCCAGGTCCGACTGGCTGGTGCGCGTGAGTCCGGCATTGGCGGGGTCGCTACGGTCTCCCAAGCTCGATCTCAGCGGGTTTGTCAGCGTTGATATGGAGCGCTACGCACGCTACAAACAGCTTGACAGCCTGCAGGCGCGCAAGAGCGCCGGGCTGAATGCCGTGTACCGTCCGACCCAGCGTCTGAGCCTGGATATGGTCGGAGACTACGACGAATCCAACACCCCGGGCGAGCTGACCACCGCCGGCGGCCTGTTGCTGGGCCGGGAAGGCGCGAAAATCTACGTGCTGCAACCGTCGCTGACCTACCGGGTCACACGCCTGACAACGGCAACGGCTTCGTTCGCGGTGCTGCACGAGTCGCTGCAAACCGGGTTCGAAGGCAGCGAGCGCAGCGCGCGGCTGGGCGGCGCGCGGCGGATCACCGAGCGCAGCACGCTGCTGCTCAGCCTGCAGGACAGCCGCTTTGAGTTCACCGGCACCGCGCGGGTGTTCGACTCGCGCACGGTGCTGGCCGGCTGGAAGTACGAACTGGCGCCGAACGCCACTCTGAAGCTGCAGGCCGGGGCCCGGGACACCGATGGGCGGTACTCGGCGGACGCGCGGGCGATGGTGGACGGCAAGACACCACATACGGCGTGGGCGCTCGACCTGCGCCGCACCGTGGGAACGCTCCTCGGGGTGGTCGGCCCGGTCGACGAGAACACGGCCACGGCGAGCTTCGCGTATTGGCCCACACGCGCGCTCAGCTTCGAGGTGCTGCCGGCCTACCTCTCGGAGCGGACCACCGGAACGAATCTGTCGGTCCGCGAGCTGCAGCTGCGGGTTTCGTACCGCATCGACCGTCGGGTCTCGGTGGTCGGCTGGGATCAGTTCGATGAACAGGATGGAGTGCTCGGGGGATCGCGCCACGAGCGGATCTCCCAGAACATGGTGTTCGTGGGCTTTGTGCTGAACTTCGGCAGCGCGCGCGAGACACGCCTGCAGGCGGTTACCACGCCGCCGGACTGGCTGTTGCCCGAGCCGCCGCCGATTCGCCAATGAGGTCGGCAACCGTTATGCGCTGGACACGGTTAACTATCATGCTGTTGGCACTGATCGCCTCGATCGCGATCGGCGGATGCGCGAGCGATGGCGCCGTCACCATCGCCGCGTGCGCGCACGATGCGTGCGGCCCGGTGCCGTATCGGATCGGACCGGGTGACGTGCTGCAGGTATCGGTCTGGAAGAACCCGCAACTCGACCGCACCGAACCGGTGCGGCCGGGCGGAAAAATATCGTTGCCATTGCTCAATGATGTGCGGGCGGCCGGCCTGACGCCGATGCAGCTGCGCGACAAGATCAACGCAAGACTGACCCATTTCCTCACCGATCCGCAGGTTACGGTGACGGTAATTGCGGTGCACAGCCTGGCCGTATCCGTGTTGGGACAAGTGCGGCACCCCGGTAGATATCACTTTTCCGCGCAGCCTTCGGTGCTCGAGGCGCTGGCCGCGGCGGGCGGCCTCACCCCGTTCGCCGATTCGAGCGAGATCGTGATCATCCGCCGCGACGGCAGCCGGACCGAGCGGATTCCATACGATTATCCGCGGATGGTAGCCGCCGGTGGAAGCGTCGTGCTGCTGCGTCCCAACGACGTCGTCGTGGTTCCCTGATTGGAAATCGAGCTCATGCCGCACGGTCATCGCAATACAGCAACTACCGGTCAGATTGGCGCTCTGTGGGCCAGGCGCAAGTGGCTCGCGCTGAGTGTGTTCGTCGTGGTGTTCGCCGCCATGGCCGCGCTGGTCGCGACACTGCCGAGCCTGTACCGGGCCACGGCCACCGTCCTGGTCAATCCGTACCAGGCGCAGGCGAGTCTGATCAAGCGCGATGGACCGCAAAGTCTCAACGCGCGCGTGCAGATGATCTCTCAGCAGATATTGAGTCGGCGGCGCCTGCAGCGGCTCATCGAGCGTTTCAATCTGTACGCGCGGCTGCGGCGCGGCGGGTCGATGGCGGCGGCCGTGGCCCGCATGCGCAAGGACATCCGGTTCGTACCGGAACAAACGGGCGGGCGGTATGGGCGCTCGTCAACCGTCGCGTTCACGCTCAGTTACCAAGGCTGGCGGCCGCGGGTTGCGGCGCAGGTAACCAACGCGCTCGCGATGTACTACCTGCGGGCCAACACCAGCATCGTGCATACCGAAGCGCTCGCGACGACCGAGGCGCTGCGGGCGCAGCTGCAGCCGGTGGTGCGCAAACTGGACGCGCAACAGGCCCGGATAGACGCGTTCAAGACTCGCCACAATGGCGAGCTTCCTGATCAGGAGAAGGTCGATCTGAGCACGTTGAACCGTCTCAACGAGGAGCTGCAAACGGACCGCGGGACGCAGATGAGCGCCATCGGCATCCGCCAGAGGATTCTGAGCGAGATGAGCCGCGAGGGGGCATCGCTCGGTCAGCTGGAGCGGCGACTGACCCGGTTGCGTACGCAGTACACCGGCAGCTATCCGGACGTCGTGCGCCTGCAGGCGAAGATCGCGGCGTTGCGTGCCGAGCGGTCCACTCATCCGGTCAGCGGCGGATTGCATCGTCGCCTGGCGCGGATCGACGGCGAGATCACCGGTCTGCGCGCCCAGGACGTGCGGCTGCGGGCCGCGATCGGGCGGTACCAACGGCAGCTCGATCGTGTCCCGATCGTGGGTCAGCAGCTGCAGGCGCTCACCCGCGGCTACGCCGAGACGCGGGATGTGTACGCGAACCTGCTGCGCCAGTTCGAGGCGGCGCATGCGCTCAGCACCACCGAGAGCGGCTCGAGCGGGCTGTTTCAGATTCTCGACGGCGCGCGCGCACCGGCTGCGCCGTTCGCCCCGGCGCGCGTGCGCTTGCTGTTCATGGGTTTAGTGTTGGCTCTGGCGGTGGCCGCGTGCGCGGTGTTCGCGCGCGAACAGTTCGATACGTCATTTCACACCGTTGATGAGCTGCGCACGTTTGCGCGGGTGCCGGTATTGGCGCAGATCCCGCGGGTGATGTCGCCGGGCGACAATTGGCGGCGTTACGTCCGGGGTTGCATGCTGACGGGCGTCACGGCTATGGCACTGGTGACGGCGGTTGCGCTTGGCTATCGGCTCGGACATGGCAATCAGCAGCTGGTTTGGATGATCGCCAAGCACGAGCACAAATCGACTGCCTGAGGGCGCGCGGCGCCCTGCTGGACTCCATCCCATGCATTGTGTCAGGAAGGTAGATCGTGGATAGCGCAAGCACTATATCCCAGGATTCGTCGATTACAGCCCGATATCGCTCCGGCGCCCGCCCTAGCGCGCGTGAACTGCGGCGAATTGACCGCCATCTGGTCAGTCTGGTGGCCCCGGATTCGTTCGAAGCGGAGCAGTACCGGCGATTACGGCACGTGATCGAGGAGCTGCGCACCGGGACGGGAGGCAGCGTCGCGGCGGTCAGCAGTCCGATCGCCGGCGACGGCAAGTCGGTCACCTCGATCAATCTCGCCGGCGCGCTCGCGCAGGATCGGTTCGCCAAGGTCTGCATGATCGATTGCGACCTGCGCCGGCATTCGACCAGCCTGTGTCAATCGTTTGACTCGCGGTTCTCGGATGCGCAGGGCTTGACCGATGTGGTGATCAACCGGGCGATTTCGCTCGACAACGTACTGGTGCAGTTGCCGGCATTCAATCTGGCGATCATTCCGACCGGGCAGCATCAGATCGGGCCGTACGAGGTGCTCAGATCCCGTCGTTTCAGCGAGATCGTGCAGGAGGCCCGGCGCCGTTTCGACTACATAATCGTGGACACCCCGCCGATCGTCGCGTTGTCGGACTGCAAGCTGATCGAGAAGTGGGTCGATGGGTTCGTGCTGGTGGTGGCGGCGCACCATACCCCGCGGCGGTTTCTCAAGGAGGCGCTTGCGGCGCTCGACCGGCGCAAGCTGCTCGGGGTGGTCTTCAACTGCAGCGATCAGGTTTCGGCGCGCTATTACGGCTACGAGCATTACTACGGTGGAAAAGGCCGGGGCCGGCGCAGTGCACCGGGCGTAACTGGCTGGCGGGCGCCGAACGCCGCGCCCTCGGACCGCTAGCCGGCGTGTGTCGGTGGGCAGGAATAGCACAGTGAGATCGCGGTTGCTGATCCTCGGAGCCAACGCATTGGCGCGCGAGCTGATGGGACAGATGATGTCGCGGCCGAATTGTGGCCATGCGGTGGTCGGTATGATCAGTGACGAGGAGCGCGCCACGGTCGGTGATCTGCGCCGTCTCATCCGTGTCTACGAGCCTGATGAGATCATCGTTGCCGCTCCTGAGCGGCTCGGAAGCTATCCGCTTGACCCGCTGATCGAGGCCCAGATGCATAAAGTTGCCCGGGTGCAGAGCGCGCCTGAATTCTACGAGCGTCTGACGGGCAAGCTGTGTCTTGAAGCGCTGAACGCCCATGCCGTGCTCTTTACCCGGCAGTTTCACCCGGGCCGGGTGCGCCAGGGGCTCGCGCACGCACTGAGCGTGCTGTGCGCGGCGCTCGGTGTGGTGGCTTGTTTGCCGTTCATGGCGGTGCTCGCGCTGCTGATCAAGCTCGATTCGCGCGGTCCGGTGCTGTTCGTTCAGGAGCGCTGCGGGCGCAACGGCCAGACGTTCAAGCTGTTGAAGTTCCGGACGATGCGAGCCGATCTGCCGGCCAAGTCCGAGTGGGAACGGGATAACGGCGAGCGTATCACGCGGGTCGGCCGGTGGCTGCGCAAGTATCGCCTGGATGAGTTGCCGCAGTTCCTCAACGTGCTGCGTGGCGACATGAACCTCGTCGGTCCGCGGCCGCATCCCACCACGAGTCGCGACCTCATCGCGCTCGTGGCCCGCAACATGCCCGAACAGGGCGATCCAATCCCGTACTACTCGCTGCGGCTCGCTGTTCGGCCCGGCATGACCGGCTGGGCCCAGATCCGCTACAAATATGCCAACGGTCTGGGTGAGGAGGTCGAGAAGCTCCGCTACGACCTCTACTACATCAAACATTACGGGCTGCTGCTCGATCTGCGCATCGCGCTCGAGACAATCCGGGTCGTGCTGTTCGGGCATCGGGCGCCGGAGGCGGTGCTGGCGCGCCGGCATGGCGCGCCCGCGGCCCGGCCGGGCGCCGAGCCGCTCGAAGCGCCGCTCGCCTCCCTGTCGCGCCGATAGATAACGCCCGATGTCCGATTCACCGCGCATGGTCGCTCCCTGGCCCGCCGGCCGGCGGGGCCGGTTGCGCGCACGAGACGGCGCCTCGGCGCGCGCCACGGCGGTCTCGAGCCGCTGGCCGTTTCGTTTCCTGCTTGCGTTCACGGTGGTGCTGGTACTCGCGCCGCAGGCGTTCATCACGCCGTTGCGCCCGCTGCATCTGGCGCTGGTGAGCGTGGTACTCGCGGCGTTGGTCTATGCATCCGATCGGATCGCGCGCGGTGAGCCGGTGTTGCCGCTGACGCGCGCGACGAATCTGTCGCTGGGACTGCTCGCCCTGGCGGTCGGCACACTGCCGGTGGCGATCTGGCCGGCCGGCAGTCTGCACGACCTGACCAAGCTATATTTGAAGGTGCTGATCGTGTTCTGGCTGCTGGCAAACGTGGTGGATTCGGTGCCGAAGCTGCGCACGGTGGCCGTATTGCTGACCGGGATGTCCGTGGTTCTAGCGCTGAGCGGCATCGCGAGCTTCTTCACCGGCGGCTTCGCCAGCGAGGAATTGACCCACGGACTCAGCCGGATCGTCGGCTATCGGGCGCCGCTCACGGCCAATCCGAACGATCTGGCGCTGATGCTCAATCTGTTGCTGCCGCTGGCGGTGGCGCTGTTCCTGGACAGCCGGCGACCGATGTGGCGCCTGGCTTTACTGCTGTGCATGTGCTTCGACGTGGTCGCGATCATCGCCACCTACTCGCGGGGCGGATTTCTCGTCCTCGCCTGCATTGGCGCGGTGTATCTGTGGAAGCTGTACCGGCGCGGCCGGCGGACACCGGCCATCGTGGCCGCGCTGACCATGCTCATGGCGCTGCCCTTGCTGCCGGGAGCGTACATGGCGCGTCTGAGTACGGTAACGGATTTGCACGGCGGGCCGACCAATTCGGTGCACGCCCGCTGGGCCGACATGAAGGCCGCCGCCGACTACGCGATGTACCACCCGCTGATTGGCGCCGGCTTAGGTATGGACATCCTGGCGCTGAACGAGGTCCGCGGCCCGACGTGGAAGAAGGTTCACGACGTCTATTTGCAGTATGCCGTCGAGCTTGGGCTGCCCGGACTTCTGTTGTTTCTGCTGCTGCTGCGCGAATGCCTTCGGTGCGCGGCCGAGGCCGAGCGTCTGGCACGCGCGGATCAGACGCTGGGCCGTCTGGCCGAGGGGCTGAAGGTGAGCCTGATCGCTTTCACGGTCGCCGCGGTGTTTTATCCGGACGCATATGAGTTCTATTTTTATTACATCGCCGGCCTTGCGCTCGCGGCCTATTCGATCGCGCTGCGCTCGTCCGCGCGCCGCCGGCTGGGCACGAGTCGGCGACAAGCGCGCTCCTCGGGCCCGGCCGAACACGCTCACGAGGTGATCGGTGGCGGATGACAGCGCACAGTCGGACGACGCGGAGCGGATTCGCCTGTGCACGTTCCTTACGCTGTTCGGCGTCGGCGGCACCGAGAAACAGGTGGTGGCGCTGCTGCGCGGAGTCGACCGGTCGGTGTTCGAGCCGAAGCTGCGCTGCCTGCGCCGCTGGGGGCCGCTGCTCGAGGAACTCGAGAGCGAGTACGGCCCGATAGCGGAGTACCCGATTGAAAATTTGTATTCGCCGCGGACGCTGCGCCAGCAGATCCGGCTGGCGTGCGGGCTGCGCCGCAGCGGCGTGCAGGTTCTGCACAGCTACAACTTCTATGCCAACGTGTTCAGCGTGCCGGCGGCGAAATTGGCCGGCGTGCCCTGCGTGATTGCCTCGATCCGCGACATGGGGATCTATCTGACACCCAGGCAGCAGTACGTGCACAGGCTCGCCTGCCGGTTTGCTGACCGGGTGGTGGTCAATGCCGATGCGATCAAGAGCTGGCTGGTCGGGCAGGGCTACCGGGCCGAACGTATCACCGTGATTCCAAACGGTGTCGATATCGCCAGGTTCGGCCGCGCCCCGGGGCTCGAGGACCTGCAACTGCGGGCCGAGCTGGGCGTGCCACGCAATGCCCAGCTGGTGGTGTTGCTGGCGCGGCTGCATCCGGACAAGGGCATTGACCAGTTCCTGCGCGCCGCTGCGCGCATCAGCGGCCGCTTTCCGCGCGCGTATTTTCTGATTGTGGGTGAGGCCTTCAGCGGCCGTGGCGAGTCGCTGCGGCGGGATGTCGAGTACCCGCGGCGGCTGCTGGAACAGGCGCAACGGCTCGGTATCGCGTCGCGGGTACGGTTGACCGGCTTCATCGCGGATGTGCCCCGGTTACTCGCTCAAACCGCGCTGTCGGTACTGCCGTCATTGAGCGAAGGACTGTCGAATACGCTGCTGGAGTCGATGGCCGCCGCGGCACCGGTGGTCGCCACCCGCGTCGGCGGCGCGATCGAGGCGATCAGCGACGGTGAGCATGGGCGGCTGGTCGCGCCGGGCGACGAGCCGGCGCTGGCCGGCGCCATGGCGGGCCTGCTTGCCGACCCGCAACTGGCGCGGCGGCTGGGCGCGCGGGCGCGCGAGCGGATCGCGCAGCGCTATTCGCTCGAGCGCATGGTTGCCGCGACCCAGGACCTGTATCTGAGCATGCTCACGCGCCGAAGTCGCAAGGCGCGCGCGAGCATCGCGCTGCCCTGACGGCAACCGACCGGAGATCGCCATGTCACGCGACCTAGAGTGTACGCCAATCGAGCTGTTTTCGACCGCGCCGCCGATCGATCACGAGGATGCGGGCCGCTATTTGAGCCGCGTGTCCGAGGTCGCGCGCTGGAGCGAGCAGGCAGGCTGCCGCGGCATATTGGTTTACTCGGACAACGCCCAGGCCGATCCCTGGTTGCTTGCCGATACGATCATCCAGAGCACCCACAGCCTGTGCCCGCTGGTGGCCGTCCAACCACTCTACATGCATCCCTACACGGTGGCCAAGATCGTCGCAACTCTGGCGCGAGTATACGGCCGGCGCGTGTATTTGAATCTCCTGGCCGGTGGGTTCGTCAACGATCTGAGAGCGCTCGGCGATTGCACGCCTCACGACCGCCGCTATGATCGGCTGGTCGAATACGCGCAGGTGATCCTGCAGTTGCTGTGTGGCGAAGGACCCGTGACCTGTCATGGTGAGTTCTATCAGGTGCGGGCGCTGCGCCTGCTGCCGCAGTGTCCGGCCGAGCTCTACCCGGGATTGATGATGTCCGGCGCGTCGGATGCGGCGCTGAGGGCCGCCGCGGCGATCGGGGCAACCACCATCCATTATCCACGGCCGTCGCAGGAGTACGGCGGGGGGGGCGAGCGGCGGATAGGCGACTCGGGGATCCGAGTCGGCATCATCGCGCGTGGCGATTCGCATGCGGCCTGGGAGGTGGCATACGGCCGCTTTCCGCGCCACCGCCGCGGCGAACTCACCCAGCAGCTGGCGATGCGGGCATCGGATTCCGTGCGGCATCGGCAATTATCCGAGCTGTCCCGCGGGCGTGCCGCGCATCCCTATTGGCTGGTACCGTTCGAGCAGTACAAGACCATGTGCCCGTACCTTGTGGGCAGCTATGCGGAGGTTGCCGAGGAGTTGGCGGGCTACATTGCGGCCGGCCATCGGAGCTTGGTAGTTGACGTGCCGCAGGCGGCGGACGATCTCGAGCACATCCGTACGGCCCTCGACTATGCACGTAGAAATGCCGGCATCCGCACTGTCGCACGAACGTGTGAGCGAGCAGGCGCCGCGCCGGCCTGAGGCGGGGGCCGTCGTCGACAGCGACAGTGTACGCGACGACGCGGAGCTCTCCTCTAGACTGGCTCGCGAGCTGTTCGCGGCTGGACTGTGCCGCGGCGAGCGGGCCTGTCTGCTGATGAGGAAGACGGCACAGGCGATGCGCCGGGCAGGCGCTCGCGTCCGGCAGCCGTGCAGCTCGCCGGAGGGTCTGTGTGCGGCCGGCAAGAAACTCTCGCGCACCGATGGCAATGAGCATAGAGCGCTTTGCGAGCGCCGCGGAGGAACAGTTGCGCCCCTTTACAGCCTTCGATGGCCACGGCCGCCTCGCTCGGCGGATCCGCTCGCCGTTGAGGCGCGCATGAACCCGCGCGACTGTCGACGGACCGATGCTGGGAGTTGAGCTCATCGACGATGAGGCGCGTTTCGCGCGTCTGGGCTGCGAATGGCCGGCATTGCTCGCCGCGAGCGCCGCCGATCGTCCGTTCCTCAGCTGGGAATGGCTATCCACGTGGTGGCGGCATCTGCGCGCGGGTCGGCGTTTGCACGTGCTCGCGCTGCGCGAGGGAGGGGATTTCATCGGCATCGCGCCGTTTGCGCTGCGCCCGCCCGCGCTCGGCCGGCTGCTGCCATTTCGAGCTGTGGAATTTCTCGGCACCGGCTACGTCGGCTCTGATTATCTCGACTTGATCGTCGCGCGCGGCAGCGAGGCTCGGGCGATCGGCGCAATTGCCGATTACCTGGACGGCCGTTCCATGGCGCTGGAGCTGTCCCGGATTCGCGACGACTCCCTCAGCATGGGTCTGCTCGGCGCGCTCGAAGGCTCAGGCCGTTGGCTTTCCCGACGCGGTGCCAGCGAAGTCTGTCCGTTCGTGAAGCTCCGGTCGCAGTCCTGGGATGCCTACCTCGGCGGCCTTGGCGCCTCGCACCGCTACAACGTGCGACGCCGGCTGCGCAATCTGTCCAAGCGATTCACGCTGCGGTTCGTGCAGGCGAAAACAGCGACCGAATGCGCCGACTGGCTGGAAGTATTGATTCGTCTGCATCGACAGCGCCGGGCGACGAGCCGTGAGCACTCGACCGCGTTTCATCGGACCGATCTGGTGCGCTTCCATCGGCAGTTCACTGGCCTCGCGCTGCGGCGTGGCTGGCTGCGACTGCAGTTGCTGCTGCTCGATGAGGTGCCGGCGGCCGCACTCTATGGCTTGAAGTACGGCGGTACTTTCTATTTCTACCAGTCGGGATTCGACCCGGGATTCTCCCGCTACAGCATCGGTCTTGCGACTCTGGCGCTGGCCATTCGCGGCGCGATCACCGAGGGGGCCGACGAATTCGACATGCTGCACGGGGATGAATCCTACAAGTTCCTCTGGACGCGAGATGTGCATGCGCTGGCGCGCTATACGGCGCTTCCGCCGGGATTGCGCGGCACCGTGTGTCACTCGTTGCTGGGAATGCGCGAGCATCTGAAGCGGCTGCCGCGCCCCGCATGGGGCGGGCCTGCTGCCGGGCCCGGGCCTGTCGCGCTCGAGGCAGACCCTCGGGGCCTTGACTGATGCCTGGCCGCCTGAAATCGGCGCTGGCCCATACGTTGCACGCCGTCGGCGCCGATGCGCTGCTCGGCCGTCTGTCGGGCCTGGGGAACGGCCCGCTGATCCTCGGGTATCACCGAGTCGTGGAGAACTACGCCGCAGCTGTGCGCCACTCCCTGCCGCCGATGCTCATTGCGGCCTCGACGTTGGAGCAGCACCTCGACTGGTTGGCGACGCGGTACCGATTCGTGACGCTGGATGAGGCCGCCGCCGCCGACCGGCACCGCGCTCGCGCCGGCAAGCCTCTGGCCACGGTGACGTTCGACGATGGCTACAGAGATTTCCATGAGATCGCCTTTCCGCTGCTACAGCGCAAGGGCATACCGGCCGCCGTGTTCGTCGTGACCGATCTGGCGGGGACCGATCGACTGCAGATACACGACGAAGTCTATCTGCTGCTGTGCCAACTGGCCGGTGAATCGCCGGGGCTGCTGGAGCGTCTCGCCGGCAGGATTGGCGCGGCGCCGGCGCTGCGCGCGCGCATCCGGGCGCTCGACGGCAATACTTTCCGGTTGACACGGCTGTTGCTCGGGAAGTTCTCGCAGCTGCAGTTGCGCAGTCTGCTCGGGCTGTTGCGCGAGCACGCGCGGGTGCCGGACGGGGTGCGCTCGACGCTGCGCTCGCTCGACTGGCCGACCCTGCGGCGGCTGCACAACGCCGGAGTCGTGGTGGGCTCGCATACCCAGTCCCACGCCTTCCTGCTGAACGAGCCGCTGCAGACAATCGTGGATGAGACGGTATGCTCGAAGCTCAAGGCGCAGAGCATGCTCGGCGCGCCGGTGCGGCATATCGCCTATCCGGACGGACAGTTCGACTCGCGGGTACTCGATGTGGTGCAGGAGGCCGGCTATCGCTACGGTTACACCACCTGCCGGCACCGGGACGCAAGGCGGCCCAATTTCACCGTTCCGCGGCGCGTGCTGTGGGAGAAATCGGTGCTCGACAGAGCCGATGCGTTCTCGCCGGCACTGATGAGCTGCCTAGTGCACGGTGTGTTCGATCTGCGCGGCCGTTGCACGATGCGCCATGGAATCTGATGCGTCTGGGCGGGCCGGGCCGTCGGTGTTCAAGCCGGCGCTCATTCTCACGGCGGGGCGGACCGTGGGATTCGCCGCCTCGTTCGCCATGCCGATCGTGCTGGTCCGGGTGTTCAGCCAGCGGGAGTTCGGCACCTACAAACAGCTGTTTCTCATCTATACGACGCTGTATTCAATCGGGCAGTGCGGCATGGCGGAGAGTCTGTTCTATTTCCTGCCCGGCAGTCCGTCGCGGGCCGGCGGTTTCGTCGTCAATTCGCTACTGGGCCTCGCACTGTCGGGCTGTGCCTGTCTGGCGCTGCTGACTCTGTTCGCGCGGCCGCTCGGCGTCTTGTTTCACAATCGGGCGATCGGGCGCGACGCCCCGCTGATCGGGACCTTTCTCCTGCTGATGCTGATCGCGGCGACGCTCGAGATCGTCATGACGGTCAAGAATCGCCACGGTATGGCGTTCTGCAGCTACGCCCTTTCGGATATCGTGCGAGCCGCGCTGTGCATCGTGCCGGCGCTCCTCGCCGGCGGTATTCACGGACTGCTGCTCGGGGCGATCACTTTTGCCGCCTTGCGCTGCGCCACGACGCTTGGGTACCTCTATGCGCAGTACCGGCATGAATTGCGCCTGGACATGCGGCAGCTCAGGACGCAACTCGGCTATGCCCTGCCGTTTGCCGCCGCCGTGCTGATCGACGTCGCGCAGAACAATTGGCACTTCTATGCGGTGTCGTCCTATTTCAATGCGGCCACCTACGCTATCTACGCGGTCGGCTGCCTGCAGATTCCGCTCGTCGATCACCTCATGACGATGACTTGCAACGTCATGATGGTGCGCATGCGGGAGTACCCGGGGCAGGCGGCGGCGCTGGCGATCTGGCGCGACGCGACGCGCAAGCTCGCGATGCTGTTCGCGCCGCTGGTGGTTCTGCTACTGGTGGTCGCCCGGCAGTTGATCATCACCCTGTTCACGGACCGTTATGCGCGCAGTGTGCCGATCTTCATGGTCTGGTCGGTATCGCTGCTGCTGCCGGCGCTGCTGACCGACGGCGCATTGCGTGTGTACGCGCAGAACCGATATCTGCTGCTGATCAACGCCACGAAACTGCTGATCGTGGCCGCTCTGGTGGACTGGTTTTTGCGGACGTTCGGGCTGCTGGGCGCGGTGCTCGCCACCTTGCTTGCCGCGCTCACCGGCAAGGCGATGGCGATGGTGCGGATCAGGCGGCTGCTGCGCTGCTCGGTCCGGCAGCTGCTGCCGTGGCGCAGCCTCGCCGGCATCGGTGCCGTCGCTGCCGCCGCCGGGTTGCCGGCGCTCGCCCTGCAATCGACGGTGCCGTGGCCGGGCCTGGCGTTGCTCGCCGCGACGGGCTCGATCTATGTGTTGGCGTATGTGGCGGCGTTGTACAGTTTCGGACCGCTGACTGCACAGGAGCGGGGCGCATTGCGCGGCTGGGTCCGGCGGCCGGCGGCGCGACTGCTGCGCGATTGGGGGTCGTGATGATAGGGCGTATTCTGCCGGCGGTGAGCGAACCTCGGCCGCAACGCGCTGCCTCGCTGGCGAGGTTGACCAGCGAGGGCCTGAGCCGTTACGGCGTCGCCGGCTGTGTCGAGCGGCTGGCACGGGTCGCGGGCAATCGCCTGCGCGAGCTGCCGGGTGTCGCGGAATGCCACATCTGGTATGTGCTCGAGCTGCCCGCCGGGCGCCGAGCACTGTCCTTGCCCGTCGGATTCGAATGCGCGCGTGCCGGCATGGACGCACTGGCGCTGCTGGGTGAATTCGAGACTTTGGGAATGCTCGAAGCGCGCCACAGGCTCGCCAGCGGGGCCGCGCAGCTGTGGCTCGCGCGGGTCGCGGGTGAAGTGGCCAGTATCTGCTGGATCTTTCGCGGTCGCACACCGGTGCGGGCGGTACCGGGCGGTTGGCTGTCGCTGCCGGCGGATGTGGTCTGCATCGAGGATGTGGTTACAGCGAATCAATACCGTGGGCTCGGATTGGCGCCCGCGACCTGGGTGCTGGTTGCCGAGGCGCAGGCGCGCACGGGCGTTCGCGCTGTGATCAGCAAGGTCGAGACTGACAATGTGTCGTCTCGACGCGCCTTCTTGAAGGCGGGCTTCCGCCCGGTTGCCAGCATGACCTTCGAGCGACTCTGGTGGGCGCGCCGGGTCACCCTGGAGCCGGAGGACGAGCAGCGCTGTCCGCGCTTCCTGCTCGAGCAGATCCATTCCTGAACAAAACTGGCGGCGCCTGCGCGCCGCCGCAATCCAGTCGAGAGCCGTGCCCATGTGTGGTATTGCCGGTATTATCAGTTCCGAGCCTGATCCGCGGATCCTGGATCAGGTGCATTCAATGTGCGACGTTCTGCGCCACAGAGGCCCGGACGAGTCGGGGTTCTACAGCGCCGACGGCGTGGCCATTGGAATGCGGCGGCTGCGCATCATCGATCTGGCCACCGGCCGCCAGCCGGTGTGCAGCGAGGACGGCACAATCCATACCATCCTCAACGGCGAGATCTACAATTACCAACAGCTGCGCCGGCAACTCGAGGACCGGGGACACGTATTCAAGACCGCGACCGACACCGAGACGATCGTGCACCTGTACGAGGAATACGGCGAGGATCTGGTGCACCATCTGCGCGGCATGTTCGCCCTTGCGGTCTGGGACGGCCGGCGCCGCAGTCTGCTGCTGGCGCGCGATCGGCTCGGAATCAAGCCGCTGTATTATCACGTGCGGCCGGGCGGACTGGCGTTCGCCTCGGAGCTCAAAGCGCTGTTGCAGTTGCCAGATGTTGACTGCGCGTTGAATTGGGGTGCGCTCGACCACCTGCTGACGTTCCTGGTCACCCCGCCGGCGCAGAGCATCGTGGCCGGAGTGAGCAAGCTCGAGCCGGGTCAGCTGCTGACGGTCATGCCCGGCCGGGCGCCGCGCATCCGCCGGTATTGGCAGGTCCGCTTCGAGCCCGACGAGCGGCTCACCGAACCGCAGGTCGTCGAGCGGTTGCGGGCTCTGCTCGTCGAATCGGTCAGCCTGCACCGGTTGAGCGAGGTTCCGCTCGGCGCCTTTCTCAGCGGCGGTCTGGATTCGAGCACGGTTGCGGCCGCGCTCGCCTGGCAGAGCTCGACGCAGATCAAGACCTTCACGATGGGATTTCGGGATCCGCGCTACGACGAGTCGGCGCATGCGCGGCGAATGGCGGCGGCTCTCGGCAGCGATCATCACGAACTGATGCTTGATCCTGACATCAGTGGATATCTCGAGGACATCGGCTGGTACCTCGACGAGCCGTTCGGCGATTCATCGGCGATACCCACCTACATGGTCTCGAAGCTCGCGGCACAACATGTGACCGTCGTGCTATCCGGCGACGGCGGCGATGAGCTGTTCGGGGGTTATGAGCGCTACCAGGTCGAGGCTCGGGAGCGCGGCTATCGGTACATCCCGCGGCCGATTCGCGCTCTGCTCGCACAGGTGGGCGGGCGGATGCCGGAGGGCGCCAAGGGCCGCAACTTCCTGCGGCACATCGCCCTCGACGGGGCGGCACGCTACATCGATGCGATCAGTCTGTTCAAGCCTGATGAGCGCCGTAGATTGTTGCAACCGGACGTCGCACAGCTGGCGAGCTTGGAAGCATCGACTTGGGCGGCAAGGAAGATGAGCGACCAGAGCCCCGATCACTGGCTGTCGCGTCTGCAGCAGTGGGATCTCGGTCATTACCTGCCGCTCGACATTCTCACCAAAGTGGATCGCATGAGCATGGCGCATTCCATCGAGGCGCGCGTTCCGCTCCTCGATCACGTCCTGGTGGAATTCGCCGCGACCATTCCGCCGCGCCTGCACAGAGCGGGCGGGCAGAGCAAGCACGTGCTCAAAAGCGCGATGCGCGGGCTGTTGCCCGAGGAGATCATCGAGCGGCCGAAGCACGGCTTCGCCGTGCCGCTCGGCGCGTGGTTTCGCGGCGGCCTTGAAGGCACGCTGCGGGATGTGCTGCTCTCGGACCGCAGCCGCGTGCGCGGCATCTTCGAGCCGCGCTATCTGCGCCAGTTGCTCGCCCTGCACGCGCGGGGCAGGCCGCTCGATCTGCAGTTGTGGACATTGCTGTCGTTCGAGCTGTGGTGTCGCACGTTCCTCGATGGAGCGGGTCGGCGGCGGAGCGCGGCGCAGACTGTGGGGCCGCAGGTACGGTTCGCGCCGCCACAGGCGGCGCCGCTAGCCGCCGGGGCGGGCCGTGGCGTCTGATGCGCGCGGCGCGCAACTGGCGGCACAACTCATGGCGACGGTAGGACGAGTTGGTGCGCGCGGGAACCGCATCGTGATCGTGGCGCCGAATCTGGACATTCTCGGCGGCCAAGGGGTGCAGGCCGAAGCGCTGCGCACCCATTTGCTGCGCGAAGGTTATGACGTGGAACTGCTGCCGATAAATCCACGATTTCCGCGCGCGGTGCGCTTTCTGCGGCGCTATCCGTATGTGCGCACCGTCGTCAATCAAATCCTGTTTCTGCCGAGTCTCGCGCGGCTGCGGCACGCGGACGTGGTCCATATTTTCTCCGCGTCGTACTGGTCGTTTCTGCTGGCCCCTGCGCCGGCGCTGTGTGTCGCGCGTCTGCTGCGCAAACGCACGCTGCTGCATTATCACAGCGGCGAGGCGCACGACCATCTGTCTCGCTGGGGGGTGCGCGTGCACCCATGGTTGCGTCTGGCTCACGAGATCGTCGTTCCGTCGGAGTACCTGCGCGCGGTCTTCGCGCGACACGGGTACAAGGCACGGGTGGTTCGCAACGTCATCGCGCTGGATTGCTTTCGTTACCGCGAACGCGGACCGTTGCGTCCGCGGCTGCTGTGCACGCGCAATCTCGAGCCGCATTATGGCGTCGACGTGGTCATCCGTGCCTTCGCCATGGTGCATGCGCGTTTTCCGGATGCGACGCTGCTGATCGCCGGATACGGCTCGGAGGACGCGCGATTGCGGCGGCTGGCCGAGTCCATTGCTCCGGGCAGCATACGCTTCCTGGGGCGGATCGAGCCGGTGCGGGTGCCGAACGTGTACGACCGGGCCGACATCTTCGTGACCGCGGCGCTCATCGACAACCAGCCGGTCTCGGTGCTGGAGGCGTTCGCGGCGGGATTGCCGGTGGTTTCCACCGCGGTCGGAGACTTGCCTGACATGCTCGAGGGTGGCGCGTCGGGCTGTCTCGTTCCGCCGGGAGATGCGCCCGCGATCGCCGCCGCGGTGGTCGGACTTATGGAGGATCCGCAGCGGGCGCGGGCGCTAAGTCAGCGGGGGCGCGCGCGCGCCATGCACTACAGCTGGGACAGCGTGCGCCAGCAGTGGGCGTCGCTGTATGACAGGAGTGCGGCATGATGTTGCAACGGTTGGTACGTGGCAGCTTGAGTGCGGTCGCGGATCGGGGCCGGCAGGAGCTGTACAAGTCCTTCGGCCGGCTCGGGGCTCGCGCGCTGCTGGCCGCTCCGGCGGTGCCGGTGGGCGAGACTGGCGCGGCCGCGCGCGCCGTGGCGCCGGCGGTGCGGCGGCGGCGCGCGGTGAGCTCTCGGGAAGTGCGCTGCGCGCTGGAGCGATTTCGGGCGCGCAACGGCGCGGAATTTTTTTCCGGCTGCGAGCTCTCGGCAGAGCGCCCGGCGCTCGAGCCCGGCTTCGCCGTCGAACTACAGCGCATCACGGCGCTGGCGGATCGGGCTTGCGCCGGACGGCTGGCTCTGCTTGGCTTGGACGATGTCGTGATTGGCAACCCGATAGACTGGCATCGCGATCCGGTGACCGGACGGTGCGCGCCCCTGGTGCATTGGAGCCGGATCGATGCTCTGGATGCGCCGCGGCTCGGGGACAGCAAGTTCATCTGGGAGGTCAATCGACATCAGTGGTTTCTCTATCTGGGGCAAGCGTATCGGCTGACCGGCGATGATCGGTATGCGGTGGCTTGGACGGACGCGCTGCAGTCATGGCTCGCGGCGAATCCGCCGCAGATCGGCATCAATTGGGCAAGCAGCCTCGAGCTGGCGTACCGCCTGATCGCGTGGTGCTGGAGCGTGCAGCTGTTTCGCCGGTCACCGCGCCTGACGGACTCGCTGTTCGCGGAAATTCTGGACAGCAGCGCGCGCCAGGCACGGCACATCGAGCGCTATCTGTCGCGTCATTACTCTCCGAATACGCATCTGACCGGGGAAGCGCTTGGTCTGCTCTATGTAAGTCTGGTGTTTCCGGATCTGCGCGCTGCGCCGCGCTGGCGGCGACTGTCACAGCGCATCCTGTTGCAGCAGCTGCGCCGGCAAGTGCTGCCGGATGGTGTGTATTTCGAGCAGTCGACCTGTTATCAGCACTATACGGTCGAGACGTACCTTCACTGGCTCATTCTGGCGCAGCGCAATGCCATCGCGGTGCCCGCTAGCGTCGGCGATGCGCTCCAGAGCATGGTCGATTTCCTGGTCGCGCTGCAGCGGCCGGACGGCTCGATGCCGCAGATCGGGGATGGCGACGGTGGCCGTCTCCTGCCACTGGTGCGCCGAGCGCCGGATGACTTCCGTGCGTTGTTTGCGACGGCCGCGGCGCTGTTTCGCCGGTCCGATTACCTGTGGGCCGCAGGCGGTTCGGCGCCGGAAGTGCGCTGGCTGCTCGGGCCGGCCGGTCAGTCGGTATTGGATGCCATGGTGGCGGCGCCACCACATCGGACATCGCGGCTCTTCGAGCGCGGCGGCTATGCCGTGATGCGCGATCATTGGGGCCCGGACGGCCAGCAACTGATCTTCGACGTCGGTCCGCTCGGCTGTCCGGTGAGCGGCGGCCACGGCCATGCGGATCTGCTCGGCATCCAGTGCTCGGTGCGCGGCGAAGCTCATCTGATCGACCCCGGAACCTATTGCTACACACTCGATCCGTTGTGGCGCGATTACTTCCGCGGTACCGCGGCGCACAGCACCGTGACCGTCGACGCTCGGGCCCAGGCGGTTCCCGCCGGACCGTTCTCCTGGCAGCGGCGACCGCGCGCGCGCCTGCATACCTGGCGCTCGTCCGAGGAGTTCGATCTGGTCGATGCCGAGCACAGCGCCTACCGCCGACTGGCCGATCCGGTGGTGCACCGGCGCCGGATCCTGTTCGCTCGCGGACGCTATTGGCTGGTGATCGATGACCTATCGGGGCGCGAGGCACATACGGTCGGTCTGCACTTCCAGTTCGCCACCGCTTCGGTCAGCCGCGAGCCGCATGGATGGGTCCGTAGCCGTGGAGCGAAGGGCGCGCTGCTGGTGCGCACGTTTGCGCCGCACGCCCATTCGCTCGAGCTCGCGACCGGCGGCACGCAGCCGTGTCGCGGCTGGCGCTCGCCCGATTACGGCGTACTGGTGGGTGCGGCTACTTTGACGGCCACGGTGACCGCGCGGTTGCCGTTGCGCCTCGTCACGCTGCTTGTTGCGGCAGATCCGGTCGAGGAGCCGCCCGATATCGCGGCGCGCTTCAGCTCCGATCGGTTCGAGCTGCGCTGGACAATCGGCGCTGAGACCGTGACCGTCGAAACGCATGCGCTGCGGGTCGAACGACCGGGGCGGCCTACCTGGCTCACACCATGAGGATGCAAGAACGATGTGCGGTATTGCCGGAATCGTAAACTTCGTGCCGGAGGTTGCGGTCGAGGAAACTCGCCTGCGGCGGATGCAGCAGGTCCTCGTGCACCGCGGACCGGACGGGGAGGGGACGGCGATACTCGGCCACGTTGGCCTGGGACATCGCCGTCTGTCGATCATCGACGTGCAGAACGGACAGCAGCCGATGTGCAATCCGGAGCAATCGGTGTGGATCACGTTCAACGGCGAGATCTACAACTTCCAGGCGCTTCGGCAGGATCTGCTCCGCCTCGGTTACGCGTTTCGCACCAAGTCCGACACCGAGGTCATTCTCAACGCATACCAGCACTACGGTGAGGACTGCGTGCGGCATCTGCGTGGCATGTTCGCATTTGCACTGTGGGATGCGGCGCGCGGCAAGCTGCTGCTGGCGCGCGATCGGCTCGGTATCAAACCGCTGTATTATTGCCGCCATGCCGACACGTTACTGTTCGCATCCGAGATCAAGGCGATTCTCGCCGCCGGTGTTGCCGCGTCGTTCAATCGGCAGATACTGACGGAATTTCTGGCCACCCGCTTCATCGCCGGCGCGGAGACGTTCTATCAAGGCATCGAGAAGCTGCTGCCCGGCACAATCCTCACCTGGACGCGCGACACCGGCGTGCGCTGCCGTCGCTATTGGCAGCTGCCGACGTCGCTCGACACCGCACCGTCGTCGCCGCTGGAGCGCGCCCAACTTGTCCGGCAGGATCTCGAAGAGGCGATCAAGTACCACCTGGTGAGCGATGTGCCGGTGGGCCTGTTTCTCTCCGGTGGCATCGATTCCAGCGCAATCGGCGCGTTGATGGCGCGCCGTACCCAGGGTGCGTTGCACAGTTTCGCGGTCGGATTCGGCGAGCGGCACTGCGATGAGCTGCGCTACGCCCGGCTCGCCGCCGGCGCGATCGGGTCGCGCCACCATGAGGTCACCCTGACCTCGGATGCGTTCTTTGCCGCGCTGCCGCGTCTGGTCTGGCATGAGGATGAGCCGATCGCCTTTCCTTCGAGCATCGCCTTGTATTTCGTCGCGCGGCTCGCGCGCGCGCACGTGAAAGTGGTACTGACCGGCGAGGGGGCCGATGAGCTGTTTCTCGGCTATAACCGCTATCGCGTTACGGCGTGGAACGAGCGACTCGGCCGCCCGTACAACGGCGCGTTACCGCAGGCGCTGCGCGAGCGGGTACGTCACGGAGTGCAACGGCTGCCCGCTCCGATGCGCCGCTACGCGACACGGACGTTCCTCGGCGTGAGGCCGGGGATCCGCAATCTGCTGTATGAAAATTTCTCGGTATTTCCGCAGTCATGGCACGGCGCGCTGCTGACCGATCGCAGTCTGACGGCACGCAATCCCTATCGGCGCGAACTGGCGTGCTTCAGTGATGCCCCTGGAGGTCTGCTCGAGCGGATGAGCTACGTCGACCTGCAGACCTACCTGGTCGAACTGTTGATGAAACAGGATCAGATGAGCATGGCGGCGTCGGTCGAAAGCCGCGTTCCATTCCTCGATCACCGCTTCGTCGAGCGCGCGGCCGCAATTCCGGGGCGCTACAAATTGCGGGGCTGGCGCACGAAGGCGGTGTTGCGCGACGCGGTGCGCGACCTCCTTCCCAAGGAAATAATGACGCGGCGAAAAATGGGATTCCCGGTGCCAATCGACGCATGGCTGCGGGGCCGGTACGCAGCATTGACCGAAAGTCTGGTGCTCGGGCCGCGCGCCCGGGCGCGCGGCCTGTTCGAGCCAAGCTTCGTGGCGCACATGCTTCACGAGCATCGCGCCGGCGCGGCGAATCATGCCGATCGGCTCTGGCTGCTGATGAACCTGGAGATCTGGCAGCGGGTGTTTCTCGACGGTGAGGCGCCCGAGGCCGTGCTCGAGTCCGACCTCACACGGTGCGCGCGGGCGGCGGCATAGCCGACCGGCGCGGTTTTCGGCGCATTCGAGTTGCCGTGTCGGCAACGGGCCGGCAAGAGCGGATTGCACCGTCCGCGCGGCCGGGTTGCGGGCCGGGCGCGTGTGTGTCGGTAGTGACAGGTGTGACGACATTGGGAAGCGGGAGGTGGATATCGCGGCGATTTCGCGTCGAGTTAGGGTGTTTACCCACTTCTTGCGCGTGGTGACTCTGCACTTTAATTGCCGCTCGTGGACCGTACAGCCGGCTAAGAGGTGAGGGCGGATGCGCATTCTGTGGATGAAAGTCGGCGGACTCTGGCCCTGCAACACCGGCGGGCGGCTGCGCAGCTTTCACATGCTCGAACAACTGTCCAGGCGGCACAGCGTCACGGTGCTCACCAGTTCCGATGACGCCGGGCAGCGACAGAGTCTGCGCCGCGAGCTGCCGGAATGCGCGGACGTGGTTGCGGTGAGTCACCGGATTCCCAAGTGGCGTTCCAGAGGGTTTGCCGTCGCGCTGGCACGATCGTGGCTGTCGCCGCTGCCGGTGGAGATTCGTCGCTGCAGCGTCCCGGCACTGCGCGCGGAGGCCGCGCGGCGGCTGACCGGCGCTGACTTCGATCTATGCATCGCGGATTTCCTTGCCGCCAGCATCAACGTTCCGGCCTGCTCCCGGGTGCCGTTGCTCCTGTTCTCGCACAACGTGGAGCACATGATTTGGAAGCGTCTGGCCGCCGTCGAGCGGCGCCCGTTGCAACGGGCCGCTCTGGAGCTGGAATGGCGCAAGCTGCGGCAGTTCGAGGCAAGTGCTGCAATGCGCGCCGCCGTGACGGTCGCGGTGTCAGCTGAGGACGCTGCCCAGATCGCGCGGCTCGCTCCGCAGGCGCAGATCCGCGCGATTCCGACCGGAGTGGACACGGATTATTTCGCTCCGGGCGGCCGCGAGAGTCAGTCCGAGGAGATCGTTTACGTGGGGTCGATGGACTGGTGGCCCAACGAGGACGCGGTACGCTATTTCCTCCGCGAGATTCTTCCGGCCGTACGTCTGCAGATCCCGGCGGTGCGGTTTACCGTGGTTGGGAGGGAGCCGAGCCGGGAGCTGCGGGCCGAGGCCGAGCGCCACGGCGCGCGCTTGACGGGCACGGTGGCGGACGTACGGCCGTTCGTGCGCAATGCTTCGCTGTGCGTGGTCCCGCTGCGAGTGGGCGGCGGGACGCGTCTGAAGATATTCGAGGCGCTGGCGATGGCGAAAGCCGTGGTTGCGACGCCGGTGGGCGCCGAAGGGCTGCCGCTGGTGGATAACCGCCATTTCGTGTGTGCCGACGGACCGCGGGCGTTCGCGGCAGCGGTCGTTTCGCTGCTGCGCGACCCGGCGCGGCGGCTGGAGCTCGGGCGCAATGGCTGCGATCTCGTGCAGACCCGGTACTCCTGGAGTCGGGTCAGCACGAGCTTCGAGGCCTTGTGTATGGAAGCTTGTGAATTGCACCGGGACGCGCGTCTGAGGCAGCGGGCCGCGTAGCACCAATGTTTGGACGGTATTCGATCAACTTGCTGAGCCGCGGAGGTAGTGCGCCATGAGAGTCAGTGTATTCGGTCTCGGTTATGTGGGCTGCGTCACCGCGGCGCGACTCGCCGAGGCGGGCCACAAGGTCATTGGCGTGGACGTCAACGACCAGAAGGTCGCAATGGTCAATTCCGGCGTTTCGCCGATCGTCGAGCCCGGTCTGGAGGAACTTCTCGGCCGAGTGACGACCACCGGCCACTTGCGCGCGACGTCTTCGTGCGAGGAGGCGGTGGCCGGCAGCGACCTGGCGCTCATCTGCGTCGGTACGCCGAGTCAGCGCAACGGGAGAATGAGCGCCGAGGCGCTGGCGCGGGCGTGTCGTGGGATAGGCAATGTTCTCGGTGCAACCGGCAAACCGTACACGGTGGTGGTGCGCAGCACCGTCATGCCCGGAACGACGGCGGAGGTGATCGTGCCGGCGTTGCGCGCCGGTATCGGCAACGGGGAGCGGCCGGATGTGAAGGTGGCGGTCAATCCGGAGTTCATGCGGGAGGGTACCGCGCTGCGCGATTTCATCTCTCCGCCGTTCACGCTGGTCGGCTGCGAAGACAAGGCGACCAGCTGGCAACTGCGCGAGTTGTACGAAAAAGTGGATGCGCAGTTCGTGCACACATCGGTGCGCACGGCGGAGATGCTCAAGTACGCCTCGAATGCCTTTCATGCGCTGAAGGTCTGCTTCGCGAACGAGATCGGCGATCTATGCAACGCGACCCGCGTCGATGCGCGGGAGGTCATGCGCGTGTTCTGTCTCGATCACAAGCTGAATATCTCCGCTGCGTACCTCAAGCCCGGGTTTGCCTTCGGCGGCTCGTGCCTGCCAAAGGATATCCGGGCGCTGAACCAGTTGGCGCGTGCCGCCGAGGTTGACACGCCGGTGCTGGCGACGCTGCTGCCGGCCAATGCGGCGCGCATTCGCGCCGCGGCGGCCACGGTTCTGGCCACGCGCAAACGGCGCATCGGTGTCGTCGGCCTCGCGTTCAAGAGCGGCACGGACGATCTGCGCGAAAGTCCCATCGTGGCGGTGGTGGAATGCCTGATCGGCAAGGGTCTGCAGTTGCGCATTCTGGATCACAACGTGGCGGTGGCGCGGCTGACCGGCGCGAATCGCCGCTACATCGAAGAGGAGATACCGCATATATCGAAGCTCATGTGCGAGGGCGAGGAGGAGTTACTCGAGCATGCGGAAGTTCTGCTCATCGGCAACGCCGACGAGCAGAGCGAGGCGGTTCTACGGGCGGCCCGGCCAGGTCAGGTCATCGTCGATCTGACCCGCAACTTCCGCGGGCGGTCGGCCTTCGCTTATTCGGATGGCTCAGAATGCCTGTCACTGCCAATCGATTCCGCCTCGTCGCGCTCGGCATTGCCCTTGGTCCACTGATCAGCGGCTGCCCGCAGCACGTGTCGCCCTCAGTCGCGGTGAGCGCGGCGAGGACAACGGGCGCAAGGCGCGCCCGGAGTCGTCCTGCGGCAGTGCCGGCGCTGCCGCAGGACGTGGTGGGCGTGTCGCCGGGTGCGTCGACCGGTAAGACGCTGCTCGTCAAAGCGGGCGGCAATCTCCAGCGCGCCTTAAACGACGCGGCGCCGGGAGATGTGATCGAGCTGCAAGCCGGACAGGTGTTCACCGGCCCGTTTGTGCTGCCGGACAAGGTTGGAACAGGTTGGATCACGGTCGAGTCGAGCGACCTGGCAAAGCTACCGCCGGCAGGCACGCGGGTCGAGCCGTCGGATAGCGCGTACATGCCCAAGCTCGTTGCGGCGTCGGGCGCGGTGATTTCGACGGCTGCGCGGGCACATGACTATCGCTTCGTAGGGATAGAGATTACGACAGCGGCTGCCGTGGGGGGCGCACCTCGAGCGGCGGCCGCGGTGAATTCCACCGGGAATCCTCTGGTCGAGGAGGTCCGGTCCGTGGCGCGGGGGCTGGAGCGGGCGGCTTTCCGTGGTCCGCGGCGGCGGACGCGGTCCGGGGCAGAGGTCCCGGGGCCGGTGAATCTGGTGCTGCTGGGGGAGAACGCTACTTCAAGACGCGCACTTCCGAGTCATATCGTATTCGATCGCTGTTATCTGCTCGGTGATCGGCGCTCAGGCACGCGCCGGGGAATCGCGATGAATTCGGCCTATACCGCCGTCATCAACTCCTATCTGGCGGATTTCAAGGCGAGGGGCCAGGACTCCCAGGCGATCGCCTCGTGGAACGGGTCCGGACCGTTCCTGATCGAGAACGATTATCTGCAAGCGGCCGGAGAGAACCTGATGTTCGGCGGGCAGGATCCGACGATCAAGGATCTCGTTCCATCGAACATCGAGATACTCGGCAACGACATGGTGAAGTCGCTGACCTGGCAGTCGGGAAGTCCCGCCTATCGTGGCGGTCGCTGGACTGTCAAGAATATTCTCGAGCTGAAGAATGCGCGCCACGTACTCATCAAAGGTAACGTGCTCAAATATAATTGGGTCCAGTCCCAGGACGGGTACGGCGTGCTGTTCACCGTCCGCAACCAGGACGGCACCGCTCCATGGTCTGCGGTGCAGGACGTCACGTTCGTCGATAACGTTCTGGAAGACAGCGCAAGCGGGATCAATATTCTCGGATACGACAATGATCATCCGAGTGCGCAGGCGCGGGACATACTGATCGAGAACAATCTGTTCACTAATATCGGTTACGACGGCGGCGCGGGAACGCTGTTCCAGATCCTGGATGGAGCAGCCGAGGTGACCATAGCGCACAACACCGCGCTGCAGCGCGGGGACATCATCATGAGCGGCGGCGCGCGCAAGGATCATGGGTTCGTCTTCGAAGACAACATCGTGCCGGAGAATCGCTACGGTATCATCGGTACGAACCGGGGCATCGGCCGCGCGACGCTGAATGCGTACTTTCCGGGCGCGGTGGTCGAGGGGAATGTGCTGATCGGGGCGCCGGCCGGGCGATATCCGCCCGGGAATTCCTTTCCGCGCAGCGCGCGGTCCGTCGGGTTCATCAATGCCGCGGCCGGACAGCTGGGCCTGTCGAACCCGAGCCGTTACGCCGCGGCCCGTTCCGGCGCAGGTGTTCCAGGGGTCGATGTGGCCCGGCTGTGCGCCGCGCTGGGCAGATATGGCGCGTTGACCGCGGTCCGGGTCCGCGCCTGCGGGTCGAATGGCGCGTAATCGCTCATGGACGCCCTGGCCACGTGTTTCTGGTGCTCATTAGCGATTCTGTCGTACAGCTATCTTGGCTATCCCGCGCTGGTGTGGCTGTGGGCGCGCAGGCGGCCGAAGCGGACCCGGCAGTCCGGTGCGCTGCCGCGGCTCAGCGTGGTAATCGTTGCGTATAATGAGGGGCACCGCATCGGGCCGCGTATCGAGAATATCCTCCAGCAGGAGTATCCGGCCGACCGTCTGGAAGTCATCATCGCCTCGGATGGCTCCAGGGATGATACGGCCGGGCGCGCCCGAGCGGTCGGGGCGGCGCAAGTGCGGGTGGTGGAATTCCCGATGCACCGCGGAAAGAGCGCGGTTCTCGACGAGGTCATACCCACGGCGCGGGGGGACGTGGTGGTCCTGGCGGACGCGCGCCAGCGGTTCTCACCCGGTGCGCTGCGGGCGCTCGCGGCGCGCTTCGCGGATCCCGATGTGGGCGCCGTCAGCGGCGAACTCATGCTCGAGAGGGGTCCGGGGGGATCGGAGGTGGCCCAGGGCGTCGACGTGTATTGGCGCTACGAGAAATTCATCCGCCGCAACGAGAGTCTGATCGACTCGACGGTCGGCGCCACCGGCGCCATATACGCGGTTCGACGCGTCCTGTTTCGGATGATTCCCGCCGACATCATCCTCGATGATGTATTGGTTCCGATGGTCATCGTCCGGCAGGGTTATCGGGTACTGTTCGAGCCGCGGGCGCTGGCTTACGATCAGATTACACCCTCGGCCCGGGGGGAGTTCCGACGGAAAGTGCGGACGCTGGCGGGCAACTTCCAGCTGCTGCGGCGCGCGCATTGGCTCTGGAATCCGCGAGCCAACCGGCTGTGGCTGCAGTTGATCTCACACAAGCTCTGCAGGCTGCTCTGTCCGTGGTTCATGCTCGCCGCGTTCCTGTCGAACCTGCTGCTGGTCGGACAGCCGGCGTATCGGGTGCTGTTCATCCTGCAGCTGCTGTTCTATGCGGCGGCGCTGTGCGGCGCTGTGCTGCGCAATTCCCAGCGGCGCAACCCGCTAGTGAATTTACCCTATGCCTTCTGCCTGCTCAATCTGGCGGCGGTGATCGGCCTGTTCGAGTGGCTGTCCGGACGCCAGGCGGCTACTTGGGAGGTGACGTCCTTGAATCCGGCGGCGGCGGGGGGATTTGCGGGCGGAGCCGGGCGCCCGGATTGGGTGGCAGTCGCAGACAGACGTCTGCGCCCGAAATGATCCGTAGCGAATGACCAAACGACCCACAACGCCGCCGTAAGGTCCGGATCTTCGGTTGCGTTGCCGGAGGCGGTACGGCGCCATCGGGTTAGTGCGGCAAATGCGCGCGGCTTCGGAACCGCGGAGGTATCAGAACGAAAGTTGACTGTCACTGTCGTCCGCGGCGGCGGGAACCCGCCGCCGCAGGCGCTGTGTCAGGTAGAATGCGGCGCCGCAGAGTGCGCCGTATAAATGCGCCTGCGGCACGACGGCACCACCGAGACCGGTCGTCTCGCCCGGTAGCGGACCAGCATACAGGGTCCAGGCGACGATGGTCGTCATGCCGGTGAGCAGTGCCGCTGCGAACAGCGGACGCCGGGAGAGCTGGCTCAGTGCCCCGGCGCAGAACAGAGCGAACAGTACGCCGGATATGCCCACATACCAGGCGATCGCGGGATTGAATACGAGCAGGCCCAGACCCACCGCCAGAGCGCTCACGGCGATGAGGGCACACCAGGCGCGCTCATCGAGCCAGTGGCCCATCAGACCCCAGATCAGGAACAGTCCGGTGCCGTCGCGCAGCAGGTGTATCCAACCGAGATGCACGATGTTCCCGGTCACCAAGCGCCACAGCTGGCCATGGAGTATCGCGCCGCGCCGGTATTCCAGAGCCGGACCCCATCCGGCCACCTGAACTGCCACCAGCAGCGCGGCCAGGGCCAGCGGGATCCGCCAGGCGCGCAGTGCCGCGCGTGCGTTCATCGCGGCACGGATCCCTTTCGGGCCGTCCCGCGGCCGTGCCGGCGCCGCGCATCCCACAGATAGGCGCCGAGGAGCAGCAGCAGGCTGATGTCGCCCAACGCACCCCCGCCACCGTGGCTGCTCGTGGCCGTACTCGCGTCGTCGGTTGCGTGCACGGTGGCGCTCGCGCTCGCGGTCGTGAAGGTCTCGTCAGATGAGACGCCCTCGGCACCCGAGCTGTTGGTCGACTGGGCTTCGAAGTGGTAGGTCGTGCCTGCGGCTAATCCGGTGAGCACGATCGTGTGCGCGCTCGTCAAGGCCGAGCGTTGCGGCGACTCGCTGCCGTATCCGGTGCTGGTGCCGTACACGACCTGCGAGCTGCTTGCCTGATTTGTGCTCCAGGTGATCGTGGCGCCGGAGGAGCTGATGGCGTTGGCGGCAAGCGCCGTGATCGTCGGTGCCCCGCTCTGGGAGGCGCTTTGAACGGTGCTCGACACGGGGTCGGAAGTGCTCGACGCGTCGTCGCTGCCGCTGGAGCTGGTGCTGCCGGTGAGCAGCTGCGCGGGAATCTTGACGATGAAGGCATCCATCCGGTTCGTGCCATGATCGCTCTCGAAGAAGAAGTACCGACCGGTCGGATCGATGTTGCCCTTGGGATCCTGGGTGTAGTTCTGGCAGCCGCTGCACCAGCTGCCGGCGCTGGTGTTGGGGTCATCCATCGTCGGCGCCACCACCAGCACCTGCTGGTCGGCGGGGGCGACGGAGTCGTTAAGCAGGAAGCAGGTGATCTGCTGAGACTGAGGCGCTACGATCGTGGTTGGATTTGCGCCCCCGCAGGCATATTGCTGAGTGATCGGGACGTTGGGCTCGGGAGCCCAGGCGATGTGCGAGGGCTCGAAGACGTTCCAATCCAGATCCTGGTGCACCAAACCTCCCTGTATCAGGTTCCCCAGGCCGCTCAACGGGCCGTTCTCCACGTAAGGCTGTGCGGCGTCCCACCACCGCCAGGCGTTCGGCGCGCTCCAGTTGTCCGCCTGCACCCAGCTGCCATAGCCCATGGCATAGTGTCCGCCGCCGCCGTCCTGATTGGGGATAATGGTCTGGGAGTCTGTCTCCAGGTCCTCGATCACCGTGTCCTCGTCGCAGGTCGAGCAGGTGCTCGGCGTCTTCTCGTCGATGAGCAAGTACTGTCCGCTCATGTCGATATGGCACTCGTCGAAGCTGCCCAGCGCCTTGAACAGGGTGAATTTCTCAGTGCTGGTATTGTAGACGACACAGCCGATCGGGGCGTACGTCCCGGCATTCTCCAAAGTGCCGGAAAAGACTTCGCCGTTGGCGCTGACGGAAGTCTGCCACAGGACCGTGTCCGGATATTCGGTGGTGGTGTTGAATATCGTCGTGAACGCATGAGTGAGTATGTTGAAGCTCTGCAGCGTGCTGCCCGAAGTGATGTACAGGGTGTGCGGCCGGGTGTAGCTGAAGTACCAGCCCTCGGTGCTCATGAACGAGTAGGGGCTCGAGGCCGGGAACAGCGGACCGTCATCGGTGAGCGCGTCGGTGCTTTTGTCATAGCTGAACAGCGTCGGTCCGTTGCCGCCGCGGGCCCTGTCCAGACCCACCAGGATGTACAGAGTATTGCTGCCGGCGCTGTTGTTCATATTATCCCAGTAGGAGTAGATCAGATCGAGGCAGTCTCCCCCGCCGCAGTCGCTGGAGTTGGTGACCCGGATCGCCTGGGTGTCGTACGGGGCGGGGAATGTGAACAGCCCGCGCTGCGGGAGCAGCGCGGCGAGCTGCGCGGGCGTGAGATTCGGGCGCGCGACGCTGGTGTCGTCCTTCTCGAGAAATCCACCGGGAAAGGTGTCCGCCCAGCTCGAGCGCGCCAGCACTAAGCCCACAATCACCGCTACGCCGAGCAGCCACCACAGCCGGCGGCCGGCGAAACCAATTCGATTTCTCATCGTCAAGAACCTCGCAGGATTGGGAGCACGCGCTTAAGGGAAACGCCGCCGGGAGGCCGTGGCCGAAGCGCCGGCGTCGCGGTAGGACCGCGGGAATTTCCCTGGACGAAAGCAGGTGAGTGCCTGCAGGCACTCACCTGTCTCGCGGTGAAGGTATCTACCCTACGAGGAGCGGGTATTTAAGAGTCTGGCATCACATCTTGATAACGAGAACTTAACGCTGAGGTAAAGATTGCAGATGTCCGGAAAAACCGTGGGCTCGCGCCGACAGTTACGCTTCAGGATGTCGCGCTATGGAGTCGGTCGGCCCGGTCGCACAGGGCCGCGGAGCAGGTGCCGGTGAGGGCGTTGGGGCGGCGGATCGGAGGCGGGCGGGAGGCCGCGGTTAGGCCTTGATGACGCCGCGGCGAATGGCGTAGCGAACCAGGCCGGCTGTGTCGTGGATCCCCAGCTTCTGCATGATCCGGGTACGGTGCGAGTCGGCCGTCTTGACGCTCAGGCCGAGCACGTGCGCGGCCTCTTTGGTGGTCTTGCCCTCGGCGACGAGTTGCAGGACTTGGCGCTCCCGGTCGGTCAGGGGGTCCTGCGGCAGCTCGGAACGGCTGCGATAGGCGTTGACGACGGTCGCGGAGATTCCGGGACTGAGGTACACCGCGCCGCGAAGGACGGCATGAATGGCGGCGACGAGGTCCGCCGCTGCCTGCGCCTTCAGGACGTAGCCGCGGATGCCCGCCCGAACCGCCTCGAAGACATACGCGTCGTCTTCGTACATCGTGAGCAGCACGACCTGGGTGCTCGGAACGCGCTTTTGAATCTCACGCGCGGCGTCCAATCCGTTCATCAGGGGCATGCCCACATCCAGGATTGCCACGTCAGGGTTGAGCTCGCGGGCGAGACGCACCGCCGCGTGGCCATCGGCAGCCTCGCCCGGCACCTCGAAACCTTCGCGCTCAAGCAGGGCACGCAGCCCTTGCCTGAACATCGGATGATCGTCCGCCAGAAGTATGCGTTGCATGATGATGCGTCCGTTACACGAGGTGCACGCCGCACGCGGATCTCGGTGGTGCGGTATGCGCTGTACACGACAATACGCGTCGGCCGCTTGTTCGCAGGCCAGGGAATCACCGGAGAGGGCCGGAGATGATGGCCCCCTTGACAAGATTAAGAATACCGATCCGGCTTTGCAAGCCGAGTACCCTTCGCACGCGCCCCTGAGCAACCGTTGGGCTAAGCGTGCTGATCCCGGTCGCAGCAGATCGGCGGTCTGTGGGACGCGTGCGATTGGAGGTAGTGGACGGCCTCGGCAAGGTTGCCGAGGATGGGTACGTCCGGTATGCGAAGATCGCGAATGATCATCGAGACGGATACGGAAAGCGGTATCCCAGACACGACCGCCAGCAGGCCGTGCGCGCGCGCGGCGGTGCACAGTTCCCGCACCATCGAAGCCGAGAAGGCGTCCAGAACATCGAGCCCGTTGAGATCGAGGATGATTCCGCAGCCGTGACCGGCGTGGGCGGCGGCGCGCGTGCACAGCATCCGCCATTGGTCGTCACTGAGCGGAGCCTGTACCGAGACGACCAGGAATCCGCGTTCCTCAAAGAACAGAACGTCGGGAAACCAACTGCCAATCCTCATGCACCTGCTCTAGTGGTCGGGCGTTGCCCTGCGCGCCGCGTCGCATACGCAGTCACTGTAGCGGCGACTCGATGGGACGCAATCAGGCAAAGACGGTGTCTTGGCTGTCAATATCACTGAGGACTGTCACGGGCCGGTAATCGGCCAGGCCCGTGCGTGCGGTCGCGGGTGCGGCGCGGCTCAGGGCTGAATGAACCGCCGGCGAATCGCATAGCGCACCAGATCCGCGGTCGTGTGCAGATCGAGCTTCTGCATGATGCGGGCGCGGTGCGAATCGGCGGTACGAACGCTGACGCCGAGGGTCCGGGCGACGCGCTTGGTGGTATTGCCTTCTGCGATCAGCTGCAGGACTTCCCGTTCCCGGTCCGTAAGGGGGTCGGCCGCTGGCTCGCTATTCGTCCGGCAGGCATCGACCAGCACCTCGCAGATGCCTGGGCTCAGATAGACCGCGCCCCGCAAGACGTCGCGCACCGCGGCGACGAGGTCGGCCGCCGCCTGCGACTTGATCACGTAGCCGCGAACGCCCGCGCGCAATGCCTCCAGCACGTAGGCATCCTCCTCGTACATCGTGAGCAGGATGACCGGAATGCGTTCACCGTCGAGCTTGTGGATCGCGCGAGCGGCGTCGATGCCGTTCAGTCCAGGCATGGAGATGTCGAGAACCGCGACCGCCGGCCGCAATTGCTGTGCCAGACGCACGGCATCGCGCCCGTCCCCGGCCTCGGATACGACCTCGAAGCCTTCCCGCTCCAGCACGGCGCGCAGACCGTCGCGAAACATTGATTGGTCGTCAGCCAGCAGTATGCGCACTGCCATTATCGTTTTCCACTGGGTATCGAAATCAATAGCTGCGTACCTGAGTTCGGGCTGGAGCGGATGTCGAGCGTGCCATGCAAGGCGCTGACGCGCTCCTGTATCCCGACCAGGCCGAGGCCCTTGTCGCCGCTTCGGTGCCACAGTCCCCGGTGGTCGAATCCGACGCCGTCGTCGGTGATGCTGCAGCGCACCCGCCCTGAAATCCGCCGAATGCGGATCTCGACGCGGTGTGCGTGAGCATGACGGGAAACATTGTTGAGCGCTTCTTGGACCACTCTGTAGAAGGCCGTCTCGATCGCGGCGGGCAATCGGCCCGCCAGCACCCCGGTGACGGTGACCTGCAGGCCAGCGCGCTTGCGATAGCCGTCGGCGAGGAATTCCAGAGCAGGAAGAAGTCCGAATTTGTCGAGTATAGGCGGCCGCAGCTCGTGTGACAGGCGTCGCAGCTGCTCGCGTACCTGATCGAGATGGCCGGTGATGCGCGTAGCGCGTGTGCGCACCGCCTCGGAAGCCGGCGCGTCGTGCTGCAGCTCGGCAAGCTCCAGGTACACGGCGGCGAGCAGTTGCGCGGCCTCGTCGTGCAGCACGTGCGCAATGCGCTTGGCTTCCTCTTCCAGGATGGCATTTAAACGCTTCAGTGCCTCCATCGCCTCGCGATTGCCGAGCTGCAGCACTTCGAATGGCGAAAGGCATTCGACGAGGAAGCGCTCGGTGCGCTCCAACTTGTCGAAGATTGTCCCACGGAACTCGGGCTGTTCCTGCAGCAGCGTGCGCACGGAGTGATGATGCAGATTTATCAATTGGAGCATGCTGAACCCGGAGTGCAACGCCCCCCGTCCAATCTCGTAGGCCTGATGCAGCGGGCGCTCGCCACCGTCGGCGACGAAATCGCGCAACGCCTTGCGGTAGTCCGCGCCGAGGACATCGCGGTCATCTGCAGGAAGCATGCTCGACATATCTCATTACCAGCACCAGGGCATCGTCCGTGCCTTTGCAGCAGCGGGTGAGGATGTCCTTGGCTATGTCATCGACATGGGCATCGATGGGCAGATGGTCCGCGAAGTCACTCGACAGGCCGTCGGTGGCCAATATCAGCACGTCGCCCGGGGTGACCCGATGGACCGACGGCTGCAAGCGTGGCAGTTGTCTGCCCAGGATCCCCGGTCGCAGCAGCAGACTCTCCTGCAGATACCGGCCATGCGCAGTTCTGAGCAGCAACCGCCCCTCCACATTGCCCACTCCGAGCCACGTAACGAGACCCTGGTTCGCGTTATGGTAGGCGAGACTCGCGACGGCGCCGCGGCTGTCGTCGAAGAGCGCAGCGTGGCAGCGGCGTACGACATCGAGGAGTGGGGGTTCCCCGGTGGCGGATTCGACCGTGTTGATGACACGATTGGCGGCTCTTGCGGCCGGTTCGCCGTGCCCCAAGCCGTCGGCGACGATCGCCAGCGTTCCGGAGCTGAGCGGCACTACCAGGCAGCGATCCCCGGACTCGGTGTCACCACGCCGGCTCGCACCGGCGGCGGCCCACTCCAGGTTGCCGGTCCTCACCGCGCCCATTTCTTCACTGCCACGGTCGTTCCCTTGCCCGGGGCGGTTTCCAGCTGGAACTCGTCGACCATGCGGCGCACGCCGCACAATCCGAGGCCGAGGCCTCCGGAGGTGGAGTAGCCGCCCAACAGCGCGCGCTGTACGTCGGCAATGCCGGGGCCCTCGTCGCGGCTGACGATGGAGATTCCGCGTCGAGGCGGATTGTCCAGGCTTCCAATAAGGATTTCTCCGTGTTGGGCGTACAGCACGATATTGCGCGCCAACTCGGAGATGATCGTGGCGATCAGAGTCGCCTCGGTCTCGGAAAAACGCATGCTCAGGGCGCGATCCCGTCCGCGCTGGCGCGCGATGACGATATCGGTGACGGTTCTGATGGGAACGGTTTCGATTGTGTCCATCAGGGTCGTCGCGGTGTTGACCTGGAAAATTGCCAACTCACGGGCGCGCCGCGCGGCGAGGGCTCATGGGCGGTGCTTCGGGACCGGGCGCTTCGGAATTCTTCCCAGGTAGGCCAATCCCTCCTCGAGATCGAGGGCGGTGGGCACCCCCTCCAGACTGAGTCCGAGCTGCACCATTGCAAACGCGACTTCAGGTTGTATTCCGACGATGACGGTATCGGCGCCCCGCAGCCGTATCATGTGGGCCATGTCGCGCAGCGTGCGCACGGAAAAGGAGTCCATCACGTCGAGCCCGGTCACGTCCAGGATCACGCCTTTGGAGCGGAAGTTGCCGACCTGCTGGACGAGTTTGTCCCGCAGATTCAGCAGATCCCGGTCGGTCAGCACCGCCTGGATCGAGGCGATGAGATAGTCCCGCTGCTTTAATATCGGAACATCCATTCGGGGGGCCCTCGCTAGAGGTCAAACGGCTGCGCTGAGCGGCTACGGATCGGACTGCAGGGAGATCGGCACCACTTTGTAGCCTAGCAGTTTCTCCGCCACCTCGATACCGCCTTGCAGGTCGCCCACGGTCGCCATCTTGCCTAGATCGACCGCGATGGTCACGAGAGTTTGCGCCAGCTCGGGTGAGAGGCCCGTAACGATGACTTCGGCGCCCACGAGGCGGGCGGCCTCGACCGTTTGCACGAGGTGGTTGGCGACCGCCGCATCGACGGTCGGCACGCCCGTCAGATCCATGACAACCACTCTGGCACGGTTGACGCGAATACCGCGCAGGAGCTGCTCGGTGAGCTGCCGGGAGCGCTGCGGGTCGATGATGCCGATGATCGGTAGAATCAACAGGCGCTCGCGAACCGGCAGCACCGGCGTCGATAACTCGCGAATGGCTTCCTGCTGCTGGCGGATGATTCTCTCGCGCTCCTGCACGAAGCCCACCGCCACCGTGTTGGCGATGCGGTTGGCGGCCGGCTCATAGGCATCCAGCACCCGGGTCAGAACCTGCTGATTCGCGCCGTACTTGGCGAATAGCGAGCGGGCCAGGACGTCGCGCAACAGCAGCACGATGCCGACGACTTCGAAGGTCTCGACACCGCGGGGAATGATGCGCTCGGACAGGTCGCGCGCGTATGCCTCGAGGGCCTCGATGGATCCGGTCTCGAGTGCACCCAGGTAATTGTCGTAGACGGCGCTGCATTCGGCGAGGATCTCGTCGTTGGTCATCGCGGTCAGGAACTTGGCGCCCATGATGCGCCGCGCCCATTCCTCGCGCAGTTGCGTGCGATTCTGGCGCAAGTGGGCCACGAGTTCGCGCAGTACCTCGAGGTATGAGGCATCGGAGCTTGGCTCGAGGTTGTGCGGTAGACTGGGTCTGTCGGTCATTGCGTGCTCCCGGATGGACTGTGCTGACGGCGGTTCTGCGCCAACCCGTTGTATAGAGGGGGCCGTAGCCCTCAAGCCAGTCGTGGGTGCGGACCTTAACGGGAAAGTACCGGACTAGGTATGAGGTGATCACCCGAATTTGGGGGGGAGCAAATACCCTGATTGCGGGTGCGCCGCGGTAAAGCGCTGGCGCGCTCAGGTGTGGGGGTCACGGGAATCGGGCTGAACGCCCGTTTCCGTGCTCAACCATTCCGGAACGATGTCGAAGCGGAATCCGACGTTACGGACCGTGATGATGCGCTTCCCCGAGCTGCCGAGCTTGCCGCGGAGGCGTCCGACGTGCACGTCGATCGTGCGCGTGACCAGGCCGTGTACGGCGGTATGCGGGGAGATCCGCCGTAGCAGTGCGTCGCGCGTGAGCGCACGCCCGTGGGCTTCGAGCAGCGCCTGCAGCAATCGGAACTCCATTTTGGTCAGTTCCACGCGCTGTCCGTCGAGCCGTACGATCCAGCGGTCGAGATCCATGTGTATGGGGCCGGCGCGCAGTTGACCTTTGAGCGCAGAGCGGCGCAATCGTCGGCGCAGGGCTCTGATTCGTGCGACCAGCTCGTTGGGGTTCAGCGGGCGGGCGAGGCAATCGTCGGCGCCGGCATCGAGTGCCGCGATGCGCTCGGCAGGTTGTGCGCTGGCGGCGATCATGACGATGGCGAGGTCGGCGGTGGCGCGCTCGTGCCGCAATTGGCTGCACAGCGCAAGACCGCCGGGCGGTGGGCCCGCTGCATCGAGCACCACAAGGTCAGGTTGGACACCGCCGAGGCGGCGCGCGAGCTCGAGCGGATCGGCGCACACGGCCACGGTGAAATCAACGGCGGCCAGGGCGCTCTGGAGTGCGCGGGTGAGCGCGGCATCATCGCTGCTGATCAGGGCGGGGAGTTTCACTGTTGGCGGTTCGCTGCGCTTCACCGGCACATCGGGCGGCCGCGGCGGCTCTCTCGCAACCGCCGCGGCCGGTGCCGGCGACGGCTCGGTTACTGTAGTGCGCGACCCGAGGTACACACTAGCCGGCAATCTCACGCGCGCGAACCGGGTATTTCCCCCTGGTGCGCCGGTCGCGGCCGGCGGCGCGAGCCGGTTCGGTGCCGCAGCGCAACGGTATTCGGGGGGCGCTGCGCCTCGGCGTCGGGCGCGACCGCGCCGCGGAAAAAGAAGCCTCGATCCCAGGTGAGGAATCGAGGCTCAGAGTCGCGACGCCGAGTCAGGTGAACTGCGGCTCGACGCCTTACGCCAAGGGGGAGATGCCTTGGCCGTGTTGAGCGCGCGGGGGGAAGCGTGCGCACACCACGCGGTAAGGCTAACGGGAGGGATCGTGACGCACAATGGGGGATTCACCGCGTATGTCGCGGGAATTGTGCCGAGCCGGTTGTCCCGCGGGTGATGCGTTCGAGCGAGCCGATGCCGCGGTTGGCTGCGGCCGCCGATCCGTCAGGCGCTGCGGCGCAGCGCCTGGGGAGTATGGCTGAGACCGCCGGTGAGCACGTATGCGTCGAATCCGCGCTCGACCAGGATGAATGCCGCGGCGGCGCTGCGCCGGGCGGTGTCGCAGACGACCACGTACGGCACGTTGCGATCGAGCGCGGCGAGCTTCAGGCGGATGAAGTACAGCGGGATGTTGATCGAGCCGGCGATCGCGAGTGTCTGAAATTCGCGCGGCATGCGCACATCGAGCCATTGGCCGCCGTGCTTGATGATCTCCTGGGCGCGCTCGAAGGATACCCACTGCAGCAGCGGTTCGTTCATCAGCTCGCGAAAGTCCTCCTTGCCGAGGCGCATCAGAACACCATCGGTGAGCATGCTCACCGTGGCGTTGCGCTTGACACCGGCAATCAGCGCCTCCTCACCGAACGTGTCGGCGACGCCGAGCTCGGCGAGCTTCAGGCCGGTACGGTTCAGCGGTGTCTCGCGGGTCACCAGGCAGGTGCCGCTGACGATGACGTAAAAGTAATCGCCTTCCTGGCCTTGGCGGATGACCGTCTCTCCGGCCTTGTACGGCACGCGCTCGAGGCGCTGGAAGATCGCCTGCAGGTTGGCCGGCGGGATGCGGTGAAAGGACTTGGTCTTCAGCAGGATCGTCATCCAATCATCGCCAGTCTGGACATCGAAGTGCTGCTGCAGCTCGGCGACCTCGTACGTTCCGGTCTGGTCCCAGGTCAGCGCGACATCGAGCAGATCGCTTTCGATGGAGACGTATTCGATGTCATCGAGTGCCCGCGCCGAGGCGCGACGGGGGCTGTCAGGGCACAGCGCGGTCGCGGCCTCGGGCGTGCCGCCGGCGAGGGTGGCGAGGGTGCGTCCGTTTCCCTGGATCTCCACGCGCCCCGAGACCAGCCATATTGTCCGGCCGTCGGTGTCTCCTTCCTTGAACAGCAGCCGTCCGGCCGGCAGGCTCTGCAGCGTCACCTTTTTGGCCAGCGCGGCCAGATTGTCACGCTTCAGACCCTCCAGGGGCATGAACCGCCGGAGTAGCTGAATGCTGACAGGGTGCTCATCGAGCATGTCGATGTCCCGGATCACAGGGTGCACTTCCTCCGTAGCAGTGGCGCGGCTCGCCGATGCCATCGCATCCTAATGTGCCGGGGCCGAAGATGACTTGGGCATCGGTCACGATTTTGGTTGGCGCGCGCACTCAGGACCCGGTGGTGTGAGCTAGAGCCTGGCCATTATGGCTCAACAAGCCCCAACCGGGATCGGGTCGAAAGCGCGTGCCATAGCGTTCCGCAAGCGCCCGCAGCCGCTCGAGGGTGGCTGCGACGCCGCGCCGGCGAGCATAGCAGAGGGGGCCGCCCCGAAACGGGGCGAAACCCGCGCCGAAGACGAGTGCCGCGTCGATCAAATCGGCATCCGCGGCGATGCCCTCGCGCAGGCAGGCGACGCACTCGTTGACCAGAGCCAGAATCAGCCGGTCGGTGAGATCCTCGGGGGCGGAGCCGCTGTGCGGCGGCTTGACGGGCTTGCCATCGCGCCAGACATAAAAGCCTTCGCCGCACTTGCGGCCGAGCCTGCCCCTGTCGATGCGCTCGCGCAGCAGGCCCAGATCCGGTGCGGGGCGCCCGAGCGACTGGGCGACGATCGTGCCGACATGCCCGGCCACATCCAGCCCGACGATATCGGCCAGCTCCACCGGTCCCATGGGCATGCCGAACCGCACTGCCACGGCATCGATGGCGGCGAACGGCACGCCTTCCTGCGCCGCGTGCAGTGCTTCTTGCAGGTAAGGCATGAGGATGCGATTGACCACGAATCCCGGTGCGCTGCGACACGGCAGCGGCAGCTTGTCGAGCTTGCGGGCCAGCGCGCCCGCGCTCTGCAGCGCCGGGGCGCCGCTGGCCGGACCCTGGACGACTTCCACCAGAGGCATCCGCGCGACCGGATTAAAGAAGTGCAAGCCGACCAGCTGCTGCGGACGCGCCAGCCCTTCGGCGAGCCGCCCGATGTCGATGCTCGAGGTATTCGTCGCCAGCAGCGCCCCGGGTTTCATGCGAGGCTCGAGCGCTTCGAGCAGTGCGCGCTTGGCGTCGAGGTTCTCGGAGATTGCCTCGATGAGCACGTCCGCGTCCTGCACGCCCTTACCGTCGACATCGGATTGCAGCCGCTCCTGCGCGGCCGCGGCCTGTTCCGGGTCGCGCAGCCGCCTGGCGAACAGCTCCCGCGCCCGCGCCAGTGCCGGCTCGATCAGTGCCGCCTCCCGGTCCTGCAGCGTCACGCGGCAGCCGCGCAGCGCCGCCCACGCGGCGATATCTCCGCCCATGACTCCGGCACCGACCACGTGCACCCGCTCGAGCGCACTGGGGCTCTTGCCGGCTAAGGACTTGAGCCGATCCTGCAGCAAAAACACACGGATGAGGTTACGAGCCGTCTCGGTGGTGAACAGCTGTGCGATCGAGCGGGCCTCGGCTTCGAAGGCCGCCGCACCGCGTGCCCCGAAGCGGCTCCACAGCTCGATGATGGCGTAAGGGGCGGGGTAATGTGCCTGCGGCGCTTGCTTGGCGACCTGTGCGAGCAGCGCGCGCCGTACCCAGGGGCGTGCGAGTGCGGTCCCGAGCAGGCGCTGGCTCCACGGGGGCCGATGCGGTGCCGGCGGATGCCGGATGAGCGCGCGGGCCGTATCGCGCAGCGCGCTCGCTTCGACCAGCCGATCGACGAGGCCGACGCGAAGCGCCTCCTCGGCGCGCATCGGCTTGCCGGTGAGCATCAGCCGCATCGCGGGGCGAACCCCGATCCGCTGAACCGCGCGAACCGTGCCGCCGAAGCCCGGATGGATGCCCAGCCGGACCTCCGGCAGCCCCAGAGTGAGCTGCGCGCCACCGACGGCAATGCGATAGCGGCAGGCGAGCGCAAGCTCGAGTCCGCCGCCGAGCGCGAAGCCGTGCAGTGCGGCCACCGTGGGGCACGCAAGAGCGGCCAGGCGATCAAGAACCGCCTGGCCGGCATGGATGAGCCGGTAGCCGTCCGCGGCAGCGGTGATGTGAGTGAATTCCTTGATGTCCGCTCCGGCGATAAATCCGGCTTTTTTCGCCGACAGCACCACCACGCCGGCGGGACGCAGGCCGTCGATCGCCTCGAGATGCGCATCGAGCTCGCGCAGCACTTCGCCGGAGAGCACGTTGGTTGCAGCGTCGGCCTTGTCGGCCCACAGCCAGACGATGCCCTCGGCATCGTGCTCGATCCGCCAATGGGTCCCGGATTCAGCGCTCATTTCGGCTCCCCCTGAGTGCGCGTCCCGGCGTCGCTAGGTAAGCGCGTCGAGCGTCGTCTCGGACCGCCGCACCTGGAAATCGCATACCAGCGGGCGGTGATCGGAGAAACGCACGTCGGGAACTTGGAAGTCGCTCACTTCGATCTGCTCGCTGACCAGAATGAAATCGAGCTCGATGCGCGGCGCGCGCGCCGGAAAGGAGGCAAGGCCGGCGGAATTCGCGCTGCGCAACCCGGCGGCGCGCGTGAACAGGTAAATCTCGTGCGTACCCCAGAAGGTGTTGAAATCGCCGGCGACGATCACCGGCTTGCGGCGTGTCATGAGCAGATCGTGCAGCGAGCGCAGCTGATACTGCCGATGACGGAATTTCAGCGACAAATGCACCAGAAATATGCACACGTCATCGAGTTCCAGTTCTATGATCAGCCGCTTGATGCCGGTGTCGAAATAGTGAAAGCGCTGCCGGTGCACATGCGGCGCCGACAGCAGCGCATTGCCTTGCTTGCGCACGATCGGCAGCAGCGTGTTGAGCGAGGAGACGCCGTACTTGCACTGAAACGCGGAGTAGTGGCCGATCTCGGCGGCGATGTGCTCGGCCTGATCGAGCATGCCGGTACGAACCGAGCCGCTGTCCACCTCGATCAGTCCGACCAGGTCGGCCTGTTCCTCGCGCAGGAAGCGCGTGATGCCGGTGAGCACTCGGGGATTGCTGCGCAGATAGCCGGCCCCAGGCACCGGCAGGTGAAATGCCGGACCGGTGCCGGTGGCGTAGCGGATGTTGTAGACGACCAAGCGCAAGGGCAATCCGGCGCGGCGCGCGAAAGTGCCGATTGTATGCAATTGCGCCGCCGGCCGCAGCCGGGACAGACCACACTTCGCAGCGCGATCGGGTTGTGAGACACTGTCCAAAGGCTATCGAGAATCAGAACGCATGTCGCAGGCCAATCCCATTCGCCTGTTCGTCACCCATCTCTGGGAGCCCGCCGACGACTATCTGCGGGTTTTCGAGTATCTGGAGAGTTCGCGGAATTTCTTCTACAAGAACTTCGGCGCGCCGGACCGGCGTCCCGCGGGCGACCGGGAGGCGCAGAAGCAGGAGCTGCGCGCCCAGATCAGCCCGGTGGAAGTGGTGGTGGCGCTCTCGAGCCTCTACGCGCAGGACCAGGACCTGCTCACCTTCGAGCTCCTTTACACCCAGGCCAGTCAGAAGCCGGTGGTGCTGCTGAAGCCCTTCGGGAGCGGTACGGGGGTCCCCAAAGCGCTGCTCGACCTCGCCGACGAGGTGGTCGACTGGGACGAGCGTGCCCTGGTGGACGCCATCCGCCGCCAGGCGCGCCATGAGGACACGACGCGCTGGGACACGATCGAATTCAAGCTCGACTGAGCCTAGCCCTGGTGCCCGTGAGGGCGCGGGCACCAGGGGAAGCGGCCCCGAGGGGGGGCGGGGTCTGCTAGAACCGCGCCGAAAGCGTCACGTACACCGCGCGCGGCGGGCCGGCATAGGCGAGCGCGTAGCCGGCGCTCGAAGTGCCGTACAGCCCGCCTGCGGAGACGTACTCGAAGGCGTTGTACTGCTTGTCGAGGGCATTCATGACCTCGAGTTTCACCTTGATCGATTTCGCGGCATCTGCGTACCACGACGCCGGCAAGGTAGTGGCCAGCGCGAAGTTCAATACCCCGTAACCGGCGATCTGCTGGTGGGACGGGGCGCCCGTATTGTTGTTGAAAATGTACTGCGGGCCGACGTACTGATACCACGCGCGGGGCTTGATCGCGAGCCCGTCGGCGAAGTCGTAGGTCCAGTAGGCTCCGATGTTGAACGTCTTGTCGGGCGTGTCCGAGACCGGCAGGCCCGAGTAGTCGGTCGCGCCGCCGCCGGCAGGCGTGAACGCGTACGAATTGAAGTGCGCGCTCTCGACATTGAGGTTGGTGAACAGCTTCAGGGCGTGCCAGTTGGCCTCGGCGGAGAAATTCACGCCGCGGTAGATGGAATCCCCGGTGCCGAGACCGAGGAACTCGCCTGCGGAGCTGTTCACGCCGATGATCTGGTTGCTCAAGTGATCATGGTAGTAGTTCACGTTGACGAGCAGCCGCTGGAACTGACCGATTCGCGGCCAATAGAGCTTCAAGCCGGCCTGATACTCCAGGCTGCGCTGCAGGATGTTGCCGCCGACCGGCTCGCTCTGATACAGGCCGCCGCCGCCGCCGACCTGCGGTAGGCGATACGCCGTCGCCCAGTTGGCGTACAGCGCGAGCCAGTGCAGCGGCTGCCAGCGCGCGCTCACGGACGGCTCGGTCTCGTTGTAGTTAGTTTGCGTGGCGGGCAGCTCGCCCTGGTCGTGACCGCTGAACAAGCCGAGACCGTTGGGATTTGACGGGGTGGGGCGGCTCAGGATGTCGGATAGCTGCAAATACGTTGGGCCGTACGGGTAGTAGTCGGTATGAAAGCTGACCACGCGGATCCCCGGCGTGATCGTCAGGCTCGCGATCGGCGAGATCGCGTCCTGGATGAACGCCGCGAGGTCGGTGACGTTCCAGAAGTCACTGCGGTGATTCGCGTTCGGCACGGCGGCGGAGCCGCATACGGTGGTGCCGGCGGGAATGCTGGCGCCATTGTTCAGGTTGATCAAGCGCGGCGTCACGACGCAAACGCCCGGGTTGTAGAATGCGTTGCGCGAGTCGTACACGCTGTTAATAAAGTACCCGCCGACCCCGACCGTGTTGTACGGCAGATACAGGTCGCTCCAGATCTTGTCGCCGTACATGTGCGAGGTCGGGTTGTTGTGCTCGTACAGATTGCCCGGACCGGGATTGCCCAGCCCGAAGTTGTTGTAGTGGTTGTGCAGGCGGTCGCCCTCGCGATACCACAGCTGGTTGTGCAAGGTGGTGCGCGCACTGACCCGGATGTTCTGGCGCGCGTAAACGAGCCAGGTGCGGTTGAAGTCGTCCTTGCGCCATACATGCTGATTGACGGTGGCGTAATAGCCGGTGGTCGTCTCGCTCAAAAGCGGGCCGGGCGCCCCGATGCCGTTGACACTCAGACCGGGAACCGGAGTGAGCGACACGGGCACCGGCCGCCAGCCGTGGCCGGCGCCCAGATAGGCTCCGAAGCTGACACTGCTGCCGTGGTCGAATACCTTGCGCGTCTTGAGAAACGCCGCGTAGTTGCGCGCCGGCCAGGCGAATCCGTCCGCGGAGGTGTGGAAGCTGTTCGAGCGCCCGGCGCCGGCCGCAATCACGGTGTCCCAGCCGTCGATCTGCCCGGTTTGCAGAATGAGGTCCGCGTTCTCGGTGCTGAAGCTGCCGCCGGTGAGCTGCACGTAGGCGCTGGCGCGGCTGGCAGGCTGCACTGGCACGAAGTTGACGCCACCACCCATGTTGTTGTACCAGCGGCTCTGCGGGTTGCCCGGTCCGTAGGTGATGCGAGCGCCCTGCAGCAGCGCGGTCTGGGGCAGTTCCGGCGTCTCCCACAGTCCGGTGGCGGGATTGGCCATCGGTATGCCGTCGAGGCTGATGGCGAGGTTTCCATTGTTGACGGTTCCGGGAGATACACCGGCCCAGCCCTGGTCGAGGCCGTTGATGCTGATGCTCGCCTTGGTGGCGCCGGTCTGGCCGTAACCGGATACCGCGATTCCGGGCGCGAAGGACAGCGCTTGGGCCGCTCCCCCGACGACGCCGGCGGACTTCAGTTGCTGCCGATCGAGTGCCTTGTCCCCGAAAGCCGATTCATAGATGGACCGTTGCTTGAGGCTTTTTAGCTGCAACGCTTTGGCGGTGACCACGACTTCCTGTAACGACGCCATGGCGGGCATCGGAGCCGGCGCCGGGGTCGGCGTTGGAGTGGCGTTTGCCGCGGCGGCAGACAGCGTGGCGGCAACGGCCAAAGCGATACGCGAGCTATTTGGGGCACGCCGCAGGGGCAAACGAGACATGGTGTGGCTCCTGGTGATTTCCGTTGGAAGTGGGCGCGTGCTCACGCGCCGAGGAGCCGTACGATAGAAGTCGGGGATGACGCCCCGATTGCGGATTTATTGCAGCATTGTGTCAGCGAGGCGGCGGTGCGTGCCGCCGTGAGCTGCCGCAATGCAATGACTGGGACAGGCCTGGCGGCCGGCTCCATGGGTCTGACATGGGCCGGCAGACTGCAGTCCCGGGTTGCCGTGTACAAAAAAACAACAACGCACCGCGCCTGTTGGCGGTGATGGGGAAACGCGGATTTTTGAGGGCGAGAAGCGGATTTGGGACAAAAGTTCGGGCGGTAGGCGACACGGGGTGGGCATCCAAGTGTGGCATGCGCAAGATTCAGGAGCGCGGTGGTGCTCTTTGGACCGATTTCCAGCGCTGGTCGTCGGCATGTGCAGCCCTGATGCGTCACTCCGGCTCGGTTGGCCCGCCCTCCAGGACGGGGCATATCCAAATGCCTCGATAGGACGCGTCTGCGCGACTACCAAGCCCTTGGAGGATTTG
>DAHXNE010000082.1 GCA_027366635.1 Gammaproteobacteria bacterium
GGTTTGCGGAGGTTCTCTGCCGTCACGCGTGAGTCGGAATATATTGCGTGCGGGTATATGTAAGAGGGAGGGATACCCGCAAAGCCCGCAGTAGGGCATCCTGGCTCATCCGTTCGATGGTTGCGCTGTTACCGCGACGGAGGTAATGACGGCATGACTCCTCATTGCAGGCTCGGTGATCTTGAGGAATCAACGCGATAGGAAGACATTCGAATCCCACCCTCTCCGCCAGCTCTGTCTGGCTCTGTCTGTTCAGCGTGACAGAGCCTGACAAATCAACGAATTGGACTATTGCCTGTCCTGCGACGTCCGGCCAAAATGCCATTCCCGGCCAACAAGTACGCACGGAGTCCGCACGGAAATGGCATCGATTACGCACTACGGCGAGGGCTGGCGGGCGCACCTGTTCGTCGCCGGCCGGCGGGAATCCCGGCTCTTCAAGCTGCGCCGGGAAGCGGAGCGGTGGGCGGCGAAGCGGGAGGCCGAGCTGCGCGGCGGTGGCACGGCCATCACGTTCAACGAGGCCACCGAGCGCTGGCTCGCGCAGCACCTGCCGGCGCTGAGCCACGCGAACAGCCAGCGCACCGTGGAACAGTCGATCCGGGATTACGTCCTGCCGGTGATTGGCACGCGGCGGCTCGATGAGCTGCGCCGGGGGGACCTGGTCGATGTGGTGCGCCGCGTGGCGGCGGCGGGGAAGGGGGAGACCGCACACCGCCTCGGGCAGCGCATCCGCGCGATTCTCGATCACGCCGTCGATCACGGCGACATCGAATCGCATTCTGGCGCCGGACTGTCCCGGGTCCTGCCGGCGGTGGAGAAGACTCCGATGGCGGCGGTGACGTCGGCGGAATTGCCGGCGCTGATGCAGTCGATCGACCGCTACCCGGAACCGGTCACGCGACTGGGTCTGCTGCTGCTGGCACACACCTTTCTGCGCACCTCAGAGCTGCTCGGCGCGCGGTGGGAGGAAATCCGTGACTCCGAGACCTGGGTGATTCCGGAGGAGCGCATGAAGCGGCGCATTCCGCACGTGGTGCCGCTGTCCCGGCAGGTGCGAGAGATCCTTGACGAGCTGCGTTCGATGACGGAGGAAGAAAGTCCCTACATCCTGGCCTCGAGCCAGAATCCGCGCTGTTCGATCTCAAACAACACGCTGCTGTTTGCGCTGTACCGGCTCGGGTACAAGGGCAAGATGACCGGTCACGGATTCCGTGCCGTCGCGAGCACCGTGCTTAATGAGAGCAGGCTGTGGGCCCGGGACGGCATTGAGCGCCAGCTCGCGCATCGCGAGACGGACCAGGTCCGCGAGGCATACCACCGGGCCGAGTATCTCGAGGAGCGGCGGCGGATGATGCAGTGGTGGAGCGACTATCTTGAGGACAGCCGTTCCAAGACCCAGGAATAGGGAATGCGCCCCGCCGCGACGAACGGCGGCTGCATCCGGCGCACCGTGCGCGAGGAGACGCCGAGGATCTCCCCGGCCTGCTCCAGGGTCAGCGTGCTCGCCACGGGTCGCTGGGCCAATGCATGCGCCACGGCGCGCTCGATGAGCGCGGCGAGATCGGACTCTGTGAGCATCACTGAACGGTCCATGTCAGCGCCCCCGCTCCTGCTGGGTATTCTGCTCTCGCAGGTCCCCCCCGAGCGTGTAGGCGGCCAGCGGGTGACGCTCGCGGCCTTCAGCCTCGGCGGCGTCCAGCCACGCGGCCTGTTCCTCGGGCGTGAGCGCGTCCCACCATTTTGCGGCCCTCTGCGAATAGAGGGCGCTCATGCCGCGCCTTCCACGCTGCCTCCGAGGGCTGCAATAGCGGCGCGGGCCGCCTCCGTGTCCGGGCCGGCCCACACCTTGCGATCGCGATCCCATTTGAGCCCAGTCGCCTTCAGCGGCTCGGTGTCCGCGGGTCTGCCGGGAAATCGTGCGAGGAGGCTGCCCGCAGCCGGCGGGGCGGATGGCTTCGGCGCCGCCGCCTCGATGACTGCTCGCACATCCTGCTCCTGATACTTGGCCGAGGTGAACACCGGCACGATCTGCTCGGGGGCCAGTCCCCGGCGCAGCAGACCGCGGATGTACTCCCGATCGGCGCTCGTCAGGATGCGCCGGTCGGGCTCCAGCTCTGCGAACTTGGCGGCCAGCAATCTCTCCGCATCCGACTGTTTTCGTTTTGCCATTGACGGATCTCCATCGCCCGCACGTTGCGGGACTCCCCATTCCTCCGCGGGATGGGCCCTGCCTGGCCGCGGGTGCCGAGGGGACTTGTCCCCCGGCACGCCACCGGGCCGACAGGGCCCGGCGGGCGGAATAGGGATAAGCACGGCATGTCGTCAGACATGCGTAGTGCGCACTACGCATGTGGGGCAAGCCCCCATGCGTGCGGCAGGGGCAAGCCCTGCACCGAAAGGAGAGACATCATGGCGACAAGTCGCGGCTCGAGCGTTCACTTCAAACCGCTGCACTCACCTATGCGCTGTGAGGCGCACAACCGCCGGGCGGTGAATCCCCAGTACCTGCTGCCCGAGCAGGACCGCGAGCCCAATCTCGTCGTCAGGGACGGCGATGTCGCGCAGGCGTACGCGCAGAAGATGGCGCTGGCCTCGGGGCGTGCGCGGGCAACCCCAAAATACAGCCCGCTGAAAGAAGGTATCGTGAACCTGGCCGACGAGGCCCCCGAGGTCCTGCACGCGAAGATGGAGCGCTGGTGCCAGGAGTACGAGGCCATCACCGGGGAGCGCGTGGTGGCCTGCGTCATTCACCGGGACGAGGGGCACATCGGTGCTGACGACACGGTGCACCGCAATGTGCATGCGCACGTCGTGGTGGATCGAACGGACGCACGCGGGCGCGTGGTGAACTCGATCCCGGATGGTAAGGACGGCACGCGGCGTACCACCATTACCGATCGCAAGGCGCAAGGCCGTCTGGTGCAGACCATGACTGCTGGGGTCACGGGCCTCGCTCGGGGAGTGGACGCGCGCGAATCGAAGCGGCGGCACATCGACCATCACAGCTATCGTGCGCTCGCGCGCCAAGGCCGGTTACGGGATGCAGACCGGGAGCACGAGCTCAAACACCGGGTGCAGGACGCTGAACGTATGGTCTGCCAGGCCCGCGCGCGGACCACTGCGGTGGAGTCGGAGTTCGAGGAGGCACGCAAGCTCATCGGGGAGTTTGCCGAGCGATTTGGGGTGACCCTCATCGGTGAACGCGAAGCGGACTACAAGGCGGTAAATATTCGGTGAACCCGTCCCCTTCACCGGTGGCTGATGCGGTGGTGCTGGACACCACTTTTCGTTTGCGGTACGGTAGGCGGCATGGACGGGCTGCCTGCGGGGGATTTCAGTCAGATCGGGGCATCGGCGGAGA
>DAHXNE010000101.1 GCA_027366635.1 Gammaproteobacteria bacterium
TCCCTGACGAGGTGATAGCGATGGACGTTGTCGAGAGAATCAAGAGTGAGATCGGCGCGCAGCCGGTGGTGCTGTTCATGAAGGGTACGCCGGACTTTCCGCAGTGCGGCTTCTCGGCGCGCACGGTGGCGGTGCTGCGCGAGCTCGGGGTGCCGTTCAAGGCGGTCAATATCTTCGAGGACCCTGAGCTGCGCGAGGAGCTCAAGCGCTATTCGAACTGGCCGACGTACCCGCAGTTGTATGTCGACGGCGAGCTGCTCGGCGGGTGCGACATCGTGCTCGAGATGTACGACAGCGGCGAGCTGAAGAAGGTGCTGGCAGGGGCCGGCGCGCACGGCGCGACGGCCTGAGAGGCGCGCCGCCCCTGGCAACGGTCGAGGACGCGTTTAAGTGTCCTCGACGGAAGCCGCCGTGCTCACCCAACCGAGTGTCTCGGCACGTGCCTGCGCTTCGGTGAAGCTCGCGCGCAGGCGGTTGCAGACTAGGCAGAACAGGTCCGCGGTGCGTTCGGCGTCGTAGCGCGCCGAATGCGCATTGCTGCGGTCCCAGTCGAGCCCGGCGACCTGGACGGCCCGGGCGAGCACGGTCTGGCCGAGCGCGGCGCCCGCGAGCGTGGCGGTGTCGAAGCATGAAAAAGGATGGAAGGGATTGCGCTTGATGTCCGTGCGCCTGATCGCGGCATTGACGAAGCCGAGGTCGAACGCGGCGTTGTGCCCGACCAGAATGGCGCGCCGGCAGCCGTGACTTTTGATCGCATGGCGGATCTCCCGAAATACGCGCTGCAGCGCATCGTGCTCGGGCAGGGCGGGGCGCAGGGGGTGATACGGGTCGATGCCGTTGATCTGCAACGCCGCCGGCTCGATGTGCGAGCCCTCGAACGGCTTGACGTGATAGCAGTGGGTCACCCCGCGCCGTAGCACGCCCTGTTCGTCCAGATCGATCAGAACCGCCGCGATCTCCAGCAGCGCATCGGTGCCGGCATTGAAGCCGCCGGTCTCCACATCGACCACGACCGGCAGAAAGCCGCGGAACCGGTTCGCCATCGCCAGCCCCGCCGGCAGTGATTCGGGCTGCTCGCTCATTCCGCTCGCTCCAGTCGCCAGCCGATTCGTTCTCCGGCGCGCAGTGGAATCACTTCATCATCCCCGAACGGGTAGGCGGCCGGAACGTTCCAGGGCGCCTTGATCAGTCTGACCCGTCCGGTGTTGCGCGGGAGGCCGTAGAAATCCGCGCCGTGCTCGGCGGCGAAACACTCGAGCCGCTCCAGGGCGCCGAGCGCCTCGAAGGCCTCCGCGTACAGTTCGAGCGCGCCGTGGGCGGAGAAGACCCCCGCGCAGCCGCAAGCGCTCTGCTTGGCGGCGCGGGCGTGCGGGGCGCTGTCGGTGCCGAGGAACAGCCGTGAGCTGCCTGCGCGCACCGCGTCGCACAGTGCCTGCCGGTGGGTCTCGGACTTCAGCACCGGCAGGCAGTAGTGGTGCGGACGGATGCCGCCATCGAACAGCGCATTGCGGTTCATCAGCAGATGCTGGGGCGTTACCGTGGCGGCGATGCCCGGGCGCGCCCCCAGGACGAACTCGACGGCCGTGCGGGTCGTGATGTGCTCGAAGACGATCCGCAGGCCGGTAAAGCGCTCGGCCAGCGGCGCGAGCACCGCCTCGATGAAGCGGGCCTCCCGATCGAAGATATCGACATCCGGGTCCGTGACCTCACCATGCACCTGCAGCGCGAGCCCCGCCTCCTGCATGCGCTCCAGGACCGCGTACACGCGGCTGACCTGCGTGACGCCGGCATCCGAGTGGGTGGTCGCACCGGCCGGATAGAGCTTGAAGCCCAGCACGAACCCGCTGGCCCGGGCCCGGTCGACCTCCTCGGGCGGCGTCTGATCGGTCAGGTACAGGCTCATCAGCGGATTGAAGCGCGCTCCGGCGGGCACCGCCGCGAGGATGCGGCGGCGGTACTCCTGCGCCTGTTCGGTGGTGCGCACCGGCGGGCGCAGGTTCGGCATGATGAGCGCGCGCCCGAAGCGCGCGGCGCTGAAGGGAACCACCGCTTGCAGTGAGCGTCCGTCGCGCACATGCAGATGGAAGTCATCGGGCTCGCGCATGGTGAGGGTGAGGAGGGTCATGAGGGGCGCTTCTCGAGGCACTGCAGGCCATTCTGCCGCAGCAGCAGCTCGAGTGCGAAGCGCACCCCGAAGCCGGTGACTTCCGTGTTGATGTGTCCCAGCCCGCCGGCGCGCCTGGCCGAAGACAGGTCGACATGCGCCCAGGGAATCTCCGCAGGCACGAACCGGCCGAGGAAGCGTGCCGCCAGGATGTGATCACCCTTGCCCGCGACAGCGCATTGCAGGACGTCGGCGACCTTGCTCTGGAGGTCGGAGTCGTAATCGGCATCGAACGGAAACGGCCAGACCCGTTCGCCGCTGGCACGGCCGGCCGCGACCAGCGGCTCGGTCAGGGCGGGGTGGTTGGTGAATATTCCGCTCATTCTCTCGGTGAGCGCAGTCACGCAGGCGCCGGTGAGTGTTGCGAAGTCGATCATCAGCCGCGGGCGGGTGCGGGCCGCCAGCGCGAGCGTGTCAGCGAGCGCCATGCGCCCCTCGGCATCGGTGTGAATCACCTGAATGGTGACCCCGTTGCTCGCACGGACCACTTCCTGGGGCCGGTAGGCGCCCGGACCGAGGTCATTGTCGCTGATTGCGAGCCACGCATCGGCGGCGATCGGCGCGCGCAACTCCGCGAGCGCGACCAGGGTGGCGAGCGCCACCGCGCTGCCGCCCATGTCGGTGTGCATCTCGAGCATGGCGTGGTGCGCTTTGAGGTTGATCCCGCCGGTGTCGAATACGATGCCCTTGCCGACCAGCGCCACGTCCGGAGCCGCCGCCGCGCGCCGGCGGTTCGGTCGGTACCGCAGGTGGGCGATGCCCGCGTCGCGGTGCGAATTGCCGGCCGACACGGCGAGGAATGCGTGCGCGCCGAGGCGCCGCAGCGCCGGTTCCCCGAGCCACCGCAGGGCCAGTCCGTGGCGGCGCGCGAGCTGCGCGATCACGGCGTGATAGCCCCTGCAGTCGAGCATGTTAGGCGGCAGCGCGGTCAACCAGCGGGCGAGGTTGGTGGCGGCGCCGCTCGCGGCCGCGTAGCGCGTATCGAGCGGCGTATCGGCCGGGAGCACGATGCGCCGCAGGGTTGCATGGGTCGGCGCATCGCTCTTGAAAGCGGGCAGCTCGAACGCTGCGGCGAGCGCCGCGGCGAGCAGAGCCTCGAGCCAGGTCGCGGTCGTCGCCGGCGCTGCGAGCGCGGCCAATCCCACGCTGTGCGGCTCGCGCGCGGCGCTTTCCTTGAGCATGCGGCCGGCGAGCTGCAATTGCTCGAACGCGGATGCCCCGTCGGCGAGAAAGCCGAGCACCGCCAACGTCTGGCGCCGGTTGGCAAGGGTGGTTGCGCGCACCGTGCCGGCCTGCGGCCGCGCCCGCGCGTGCAGGGCGCGCCAGCGCTCGTGCTCGGGCAAGCCGGCCAGAGTCTCTCTTCCGGCAGACTCCGGCATCATCACAAGTAGGGCGTCGACCTCGCCGAATGTGCGCGCGCGCACGATTTCAGGGCGCGCGGCCGCCGCAAGCGGCGCAACAGGCGCGCCGGCACGCCCGGTTCCGCCCAGCCGTTGCTTGACCATGGGGGATGAAACCCGGATTATTGCGCGGCTCATTGACGGACGGCTTTCGCTCGCAGGTGACGCTGGCGGCGCATCCTACTCCATTCGGCAACGGGGATTCGCACAGGGCGTGTGCGCCGTACGGCCCGAGGCTGCGCCACCAGGCTGAAGCGGCGGATGTCGAATCAATCGACCCTTGGACTCGCGGGCCGGATGGCGCGAGACGACGTGTGAGATGGCATGACCGAACCGCCGAAAGTTTCAGACATCGATCCGGTTGAAACCCGCGAGTGGCTCGAGTCGATCGACTCGGTGCTCAAGAACGAAGGGCCGCTGCGCGCGCACTTCCTGCTCGAGCGGTTGATCGACCACGCCCGCCGCGGCGGCGCGTACCTGCCGTTCACGGCCAACACCGCCTACGTCAACAGCATCCCGCCGGGGCGCGAGCCGGTGTATCCGGGTAACCGCGAGCTCGAGAAGCGCATCGAGGCGTACATTCGCTGGAACGCGCTCGCGATGGTGGTCGCTGCGAACCGCAAATCCTCCGAATACGGTGGGCACTTGGCCAGCTACGCCTCCTCGGCGACGCTCTACGAGGTTGGTTTCAATCATTTCTGGCGCGCCGCCTCGAGCGAGCATCCCGGCGATCTGGTGTTCTTCCAGGGCCACTCCTCGCCCGGGATCTACGCGCGCGCCTATCTCGAGGGGCGCCTGAGTGAAAGTCAGCTGCAGCACTTCCGCCAGGAGGCGGGCGGTCCCGGCGAGGGACTGTCGTCGTATCCGCATCCGTGGCTGATGCCGGATTTCTGGCAGTTCCCGACGGTCTCGATGGGACTGGGGCCGATGCAGGCGATCTTCCAGGCGCGCTTCATCCGCTACCTGGAGCACCGCGGACTCGCCGCGCCCTCGGACCGCAAGGTCTGGGCGTTCCTCGGTGACGGCGAGATGGACGAACCGGAGTCGATGGGCGCGCTCACCATGCCGGTGCGCGAGGGCCTGGACAACCTGGTGTTCGTCATCAACTGCAATCTGCAGCGGCTCGACGGACCGGTGCGCGGCAACGGCAAGATCATCCAGGAACTCGAAGCCGCCTTCCTCGGCGCCGGTTGGAATGTCATCAAGCTGCTGTGGGGCTCGCGCTGGGATCCGCTGCTCGCGCGCGACACCCAAGGTTTGCTGCGCCGGCTGATGGAGGAGTGCGTCGACGGCGAGTATCAGAATTTCAAGGCCAAGGGCGGCGCTTATACCCGCGAGCACTTCTTCGGGAAGTATCCAGAGCTGCGCGCCATGGTGGCCAACATGTCCGACGAGGAGATCTGGCGGCTCAACCGCGGCGGCCACGACGCGCGCAAGGTGTACGCCGCCTACGCGGCGGCGCAGGCGCACCAGGGCCAGCCGACGGTGATTCTGGCCAAGACGGTCAAGGGCTTCGGACTCGGCAAAGGCGGCGAAGGCCAGATGGTTGCGCATCAGCAGAAGAAGCTCTCCGTAGAGGATCTGCGCGCATTCCGCGATCGCTTCCACATTGCGGTTTCGGACGAGGAGATCGAGCGGCTGCCGTTTCGCAAGCCGCCGGAGAACTCGGCCGAGGCTGGTTACCTGCGCGCGCAGCGCGCGCGCCTGGGCGGCCATCTGCCGGCGCGCCGGCGCGACGCGCCGCCGCTGGCGGTGCCGCCGCTCGCGGCGTTCTCGGCGGTGCTCGAGGGGACCGGCGAGCGCGAGATCTCCACTACGATGGCGTTCGTGCGCATCCTGACGGCGCTGCTGAAGGACAAGGGCATCGGCAAGAACGTCGTGCCGATCGTGCCCGACGAGGCGCGCACTTTCGGGATGGAGGGTCTGTTCCGGCAGGTGGGAATTTATTCCTCCGTCGGCCAGCTGTATACGCCGCAGGACGCCGACACGCTCATGTCCTACCGCGAGGACAAGAAGGGTCAGATCATCGAGGAGGGCATCAACGAGGCCGGCGCGCTGTGCTCGTGGATCGCCGCTGGAACCGCATACAGCAACCATGGCATCAACATGGTGCCGTTCTACGTCTTTTACTCGATGTTCGGTTTCCAGCGGGTCGGGGATTTCATCTGGGCGGCTGGAGATCAGCAGGTGCGCGGATTCCTCATCGGCGCCACCGCTGGGCGCACGACCCTCGCCGGCGAGGGCCTGCAGCACCAGGACGGCCACAGTCAGCTGGTGGCCACCACCGTTCCGAATTGCATCGCCTACGACCCGGCCTACGGCTACGAGCTGGCGGTGATCATCCGCGACGGCATGCGCCGCATGTATGTCGAGCAGGAAGGGATTTTCTACTACATCACCACGATGAACGAGAACTACCCGCAGCCGGCGCTGCCGAAGGACGCCGAGGCGGGCATACTCAAGGGCGCCTACCCGGTGCTCGCGGCCGGCAAGGGCGGGAAGCTGCGCGCGACGCTGCTCGGCTCCGGCACCATTCTGCGCGAGTGCCTGGCCGCGGCCGCGCTGCTCGAGGCCGACTACGGCGTACGCGCCGAGGTGTTCTCGGTGACCAGCTTCAGCGAGCTGCGCCGCGAGGCGCTCGAGTGCGAGCGCTGGAACATGCTGCACGCGGGCAAGCCGCCCCGCGTGCCCTACGTGCGCGAGTGCTTCGCCGAGGCGAAGGGTCCGTGCGTGGCCGCGACCGATTACATGCGCGTGGTCGCCGATCAGATCCGCGAATGGATGCCGGGGCGCTACGTGACGCTCGGCACCGACGGCTACGGGCGCTCCGACTCGCGCGCCGCGCTGCGCCGGCATTTCGAAGTCGACCGCAACTACATCGCAGTGGCGACGCTGAAGGCGCTGGCCGATGACGGCAAGATCGAGCCGAAGGTGGTGAGCGCCGCGATGGACAAGCTCGGACTGAGTGCCGAGAAACCCGATCCCTGGAAAGTTTGAAAGCGCAAGGCCAGAACGCGATGAGCGCCGCAGAGAGCCTCGTAGAAGTACGCGTGCCCGACATGGGCAATTTCAAGGACGTCGCCGTCATCGATGTGCTCGTCAAGGTGGGTGAGCGCATCGAAGCCGAGGCGCCGCTGGTGACGCTGGAGACGGAGAAGGCGACCATGGATGTGCCTTCGACCGTCGCCGGGGTGATCGAGAAGCTGCACATCGGCAAGGGCAGCACGGTGTCGGCGGGCGATCTCGTGGCGACCGTTCGCGGCGGGGCCGCCGCAGCGCCTGCATCCCCGCCAGCCGCCGAGCCGCACAGCGGTGCGCAAACCGGCATACAAACCAGCACGGACACCGAGACCCGGCCACGTTCCGGTGAAGCGGCGCGCGTGGCCGTGGCGGCGCCCGCCCCCACTGCGCCGCCGCAACCGCCTCCGGCGCCAGCGCCGAGCCCGCAGCCGCCGCTGATCGACGAGCCGGGCTTCTCGCGTGCCCATGCCGGTCCCAGCGTGCGCAAATTCGCCCGCGAACTCGGCGTGGATCTATCCGCGGTGACCGGCAGTGGGTCGAAGGGCCGCATTACGCACGATGACGTGAAGGCGTTCGTGAAGGGCGCGCTCGCCGGCGGTGGTGGCGCCGCCCTGCCGGCGGTGCCGGTGGTCGATTTTGCCGCTTTCGGGCCGGTCGAGGTGCAGCCGCTCACGCGGATTCAGCGCATCTCCGGGCCGCGCCTGCAGGCCAGTTGGATCAACGTTCCGCATGTCACGCAATTCGACGAGGCGGACATCACCGACCTCGAGGCGCTGCGGACCAAACTCAAAGACGACGCGGCCGCCCGCGGTATCAAGCTGACGCCTCTGGCGTTCATCGTGCGGGCCTGCGTCAGGGCGCTGCAGGCTTTTCCGCGGTTCAATGCCTCGCTCGATGCCACGGGCGCCAATCTCGTCCTGAAGAAGTATGTGCACATTGGTTTCGCCGCGGACACGCCCAATGGCCTGATGGTGCCGGTGCTGCGCGACGCCGATCGGCAAGACGTCTACGAGGTGGCGCGCCAGCTTGGAGAACTTTCGGCCGCGGCGCGCGCCGGCAAGCTGACGGCGGCGCAGATGCAGGGCGGCTCCTTCACCGTCTCCAGTCTCGGGGGCATTGGCGGCACCGCGTTCACTCCGATCATCAACGCGCCGGAGGTCGCGATCCTCGGCGTGTCCCGCTCCTCCTACAAGCCGCAGTACCGGGACGGCCAATTCGTGCCGCGTCTGATGTTGCCGCTGTCGCTCTCTTATGATCATCGGGTGATCGACGGCGCGGCCGCGGCGCGCTTCACCACGTTCCTGGCCGAGACTCTCGCCGACGCACGGGCACTGATCGAGGCGGTGCCGTGAGCCGCATCGATCTGGTGGTGCCGGACCTCGGCAATTTCAGTGATGTGGCCGTGGTCGAAGTGTTGGTCAAGGCCGGTGACCGGATCGAAGTCGACACTGCGCTGCTGACGCTCGAGACCGACAAGGCGTCGATGGATGTTCCGGCGATGGCCGCCGGCGTCCTGGCCGAAGTGCTCGTCAAAGCGGGCGACAAGGTTTCCAAGGGCTCGCTGATCGCGCGCCTGGACGTCGAGGGGGCCGCCCTCGAGGCGGCAGCGGGCGAGGCGACCGCGGACAAGCGCGCGGCTGGGTCTTCTCGCGCGGCTGCCGAGGCGGCGGGTGAGCCCACCGAGCGCGCCGCGCCGGCGCCCAAAATCCCCGCGGCCGCGGGTGCGCACCAGGCGAGCGCCACCGCGGCCGCCGGTTTCGATCGTTCCACGCAGCTTGTCGTGCTCGGCTCCGGGCCGGGCGGCTACACCGCCGCTTTCCGGGCTGCGGATCTGGGCTTGCGCGTGACTCTGGTCGAGCGCTCCGCCACGCTCGGCGGGGTCTGTCTGAACGTGGGCTGCATTCCATCCAAGGCGCTGCTGCATGCCGCCAAGGTGATCGAAGAAACGCGGGAGATGGCGGCGCACGGTATCAACTTCGGGGCGCCGACGATCGAGCGGGCCAAGCTTCGCGGCTGGAAAAACTCGGTGGTGGGCAAGCTCACCGGCGGTCTGGCCCTGCTCGCCAAGCAACGCAAGGTGGATGTCGTGCGGGGCGTCGGCCGGTTCGTCGGCCCCAACGTCATCGCGGTGACCGGGACCGAAGGCACCGAGCGCATCCGTTTCGAGCAGTGCATCATCGCCGCCGGGTCCGAGGCCGTCCGGCTGCCGGGCCTGCCCGATGACCCGCGGGTGATCGACTCCACGGGCGCGCTGGAGATCGAGCCGTTCACCGGCCCGATGTTGGTCGTCGGCGGAGGCATCATCGGCCTGGAGATGGCCTGCGTGTATGAGGCGCTTGGCACGCCGGTCAGCGTAGTGGAGCTGACCGGGCAGTTGATGCCGGGATGCGATCCGGATCTGGTGCGGCCGCTCGAGCGGCGGATTCGCGCGCGCTACGCGCAGATACTGCTGAACACGAAGGTGACCAGTGTCGAGGCGCTCGATGCGGGCCTGCGGGTGAGCTTCGAGGGCGGGAAGGCGCCGTCGCCGACCACCTACGCACGCGTGTTGGTGGCCGTCGGCCGCGCGCCGAACGGCCGGCGCATCGGCGCGGAGGCCGCCGGCGTGAACGTTTCGGAGCGCGGATTCATACCCGTGGATAGGCAAATGCGCACCAACGTGCCGCATATCTTCGCGATCGGCGATATCGTCGGAGCGCCGATGCTGGCGCACAAGGCGACGCACGAAGCGAAGGTCGCCGCCGAGGTGGCCGCGGGTCACAAGCGGGCGTTCGACGCCCGGGTCATCCCCTCGGTGGCCTATACCGATCCGGAGGTGGCCTGGGCGGGCCTGACGGAGACCGACGCCAAGGCCCAGGGCATTGCGGTCGAGAAGGGCGTGTTCCCCTGGGCGGCGAGCGGCCGCTCGCTGTCACTCGGGCGCGATGAAGGGATGACCAAGCTGCTGTTCGATCCACAGACGCACCGGGTGCTCGGCGGCGGTATCGTCGGTACCAACGCCGGCGAGTTGATCAGTGAAGTGGCGCTGGCGATCGAAACCGGCTGCGACGCGGCCGACATCGGCTTGACGATCCATCCGCACCCGACGCTTTCGGAGACCGTGGGCGCAGCGGCGGAGGCTTGCGAAGGCACGCTGACCGACCTCTACATCCCGAAGAACAAATAGCCCGAGCGCGCCCCCGTCCGCCGAGTCGAGACAGCCGCTGAAATCGCAGCGTTCGGATCGGCTCGGCCGTGCGTGCTCGCCGTGCTCGTCGGCCGTCGAAGCGCCGGTAGCGCTCAGTCCCACGGGCGATTCTCAGCGCGCAGCCCCCGTTGCCGCGTCTCTGCCGGGCTTCGCCCGGTGCAGCGCCGGCGGCGGGGAGTGGTGCGCCATGGGGCGGCCTGGGGATTCGTGGGGGGAGGGTGGGCGCGGCCGAGGATCTGAAGCTGCCGCGGATAAGTTCGCGCTTTTGTTATCATGGGACGATCTGGGGGGGCGCCGGCGGCCAACACATTGGCCCAGAAAAACATCAGCATACGTTCCACTGACGGGGATGCCTATGTACAAGAGATTAGCGGCAGAATTCTTCGGGACATTCTGGCTCGTGCTCGGCGGCTGCGGCAGCGCGGTGCTGGATGCGGCCTTCCCGCATCTCGGCATCGGCTATGCCGGCGTCGCGCTTGCTTTCGGGCTCACGGTGCTCACGATGTGGTACGCGGTGGGGCACATCTCGGGCGGACATTTCAACCCTGCTGTGACGCTCGGCCTGTTTGCGGGCGGGCGGTTCGGTGCCCGGGATGTGGTCCCGTACATCATCGTGCAGGTGCTCGGTTCGATCGTGGCGGCCGCCGTGCTCTACGCCATTGCCACGGGCAAGCCGGGCTTCAGTGTCTCGGCGAGCGGCTTCGCCTCCAACGGTTACGGTGCGCACTCGCCGGGCGGGTACTCCATGCAGGCGGTGATGGTCTCGGAGTTCGTGCTGACGGCGATGTTCGTGTTCGTCATCCACGGCGCCACCGCTCGGCGCGCCGCGGCCGGCTTCGCCGGGCTGGCCATCGGCCTGACTCTGACCATCATCCATCTGATCAGCATTCCGGTCGATAACACCTCGGTCAACCCGGCACGCAGCACCGGCGTCGCTTTGTTCCAAGGCGGCTGGGCCGTGCATCAGTTGTGGCTGTTCTGGCTGATGCCGCTGCTGGGGGGCGCCGCGGGCGGCCTGATCTACCGGCTGCTCCTGGAGGATCGCGCCGGGCGCGCTTAGGCGCCGCGGCGCCTCTACAGTCGCCGCAGGCGCTCCAGGTAGCGCTGCTCGTCGGGCATCGCGCCGCTGCGCTGTGCCTCCCACAGCGCCTCGGCGAGCCGCTCGAGCATGGCGTGCTCGGCGGCGTGCGCGTCTCCCAGGCGCTGTGTGAGCCGCCGATGTATGGCCGCGATGCCCGCCGGACGGTCGGTGGCGACCTGCTCACGGATGGCCAAATGCAAGCCCAGGTGCAGGAATGGGTTCTGCTGGGCGCCTTCCGGGGTGAACTCGGCGACGAGGGCCGCCGGCGATTCCAGCAGCGGCCGGTACTCGGGGTGCTCGGCGATGACCGCCGCGATCTGCGCCTCGAGCGGCTCGAGCCGCTCCTGTGCGGTGAACTTTCGCCAGGCCTCCAGGTACAGGCGGCGCAGCTGCTCACGGTTCTGACCGGCGAAGAGCGGCACGAGGCTAACCGCCACTCGCCGAGCGTCGCAGACGCGCCGGCCGCTGGCGCGTGCGCGTGTCGCCGCCGGAGTCGGGAGCGATTTTGTGAGGATATTCGCACAGATCGGCGATCACGCAGCGCGAGCAGGCCGGATTGCGGGCCGTGCACACGTAGCGCCCGTGCAGCAGCAGCCAGTGATGCGCATCGCGCTGAAACTCCTCCGCGGTGTTGGCCAGCAGGCCGCGCTCGACGGCGAGCGGTGTCTTGCCGGGGGCGAGGCCGGTGCGGTTGGCGACGCGGAAGATGTGGGTGTCGACCGCGATCTCGGCCTTGCCGAACACCAAGTTGAGAATGATGCTGGCGGTCTTGCGGCCGACTCCCGGCAGCGCCTCCAGCTCGGCGCGCTGCCTCGGCAGCCGGCCGTGGTGCTGTTCGATCAGGCGCTGACACAGGCCGATCAGATTGCGCGACTTGGCATTGTAGAGACCGACCGGTTTCAGGTACGGCTTCACGCCCTCGATGCCCAGCGCGAGCAGAGCCTCGGGTGTGTTGGCGAGCGGAAACAGGCGGCGGGTCGCGGCGTTGACGCTCTTGTCGGTGGTGTGCGCCGACAGCATGACCGCGACCAGCAGTTCGAACGGCGTGGTGTATTGCAGCTCGCTGCGCGGCTCGGGGTTGGCGGCGCGCAGCCGGCGGTAGAGTGCGCGGCGGGTGCTCGGGTGCATGTTCAGTCGGCGCAGGAGCGCTCGGGGTCGGCCAGTCGTTTGCGTGCCGCCAGCAGCTCGGCGCGCTCGCGGGCCCGCCGCTCGGTCCGCGCGACATGTGCCGCGTAGCGGGCGCGATTGGCGGCGGGTTCGGGGGGCCGAGACGCTGCCGATATCGCCGAGCGGGGCACCAGCGTGATGCAGTCAACGGGGCAGGGGGCGAGGCACAGCTCGCAGCCGGTGCACAGCTCCATCACGACCGTATGCATATGCTTGCGTGCGCCGACGATGGCATCGACCGGGCACGGCGGCAGACACTTGGCGCAACCGATGCAGGCCCCCTCGTCGATGTGCGCGAGCAGTGGCGGCCCCTCGACGCCATGGGCCGGGTTCAGCGGCCGCGGCGCGCGTCCGAGGAGCGCGGCGAGCGCGCCGATCACGGCAGCGCCGCCTGGGGGGCACTGGTCGATCTCGGCCTCGCCGCGCTGGATCGCCTCGGCGTACGGCCGGCAGCCGGCATAGCCGCAGCGCGTGCACTGCGTCTGCGGCAGCAGCGCGTCGATCGCGGCGGCGCTCGGGGATGTGGCGGGCCGGACCGGCTCCCGGGTGGCGGCGTCCGGAAAACTCGAGCCAGAGCCGCTGGTCGTTGCCCGCCCGGGCACGGCCGCCTGCCGGTGATGTTTCGCTGCCATTGGCGGGAGGGCGGGTGACTCAGCTGATGCGCATGCCCGGGGTGGCACCGGAGTCGGGCGCGAGCAGGTACGGCCCGCCGGTCTCGTCGCTGGCGGCGAGCACCATGCCTTCGGACAGGCCGAACTTCATCTTGCGCGGCGCAAGATTCGCCACCAACACCGTCAGTCGGCCGACCAGCGCCGCCGGCTCATATGCGGACTTGATGCCGGCGAATACCGTGCGGGTCTCGCCGCCGAGCTCGAGTGTGAGCTTCAACAGCTTGTCCGCTCCGGCGATGTGCTCGGCCGCCGCGATGCGCGCGACACGTAGATCGATGCGCTTGAATTCCTCGATGGACAGGGTTGCCGGCGCCGGCGCGCCCGGGGTTGTCGCGGCCGCGGCCGATTGTGTTTGGGGTTCGGGTTTGGTGTCCAAGGATATGTCTGCGGCGGACTCGAACAGCGCATCGAGCTGCTTCGGGTCGATGCGCGTCATGAGGTGGCGATAGGGATGGATGTGTCGCGGCGGCTCGAGGGCGTCGCGCCAGTTCAGCGGCCGCTGCAGACCGAACAGCTCGCGCCCGACCCGCTCGGCGAGCGCCGGTAAAACCGGCGCAAGCAGACAGGTGAGAACCTTGAATCCGTACAGGGCGCGCGCGCAGCTGTCCTGAAGCGCGGTGCGCTGGGCCGGGTCCTTGGCGAGCAGCCAGGGCTGGCGGGCGTCGAAATCCTGGTTGAGCCGGTCGGCGAAGGTCATGATCTGACGCATGGCCCGGGCGAACTCCCGGGCCATGTAGCTCGCTCCCACCAGCTCGAGCGCCGCGCGCGCCGACTCGACGAGCTCGTCGGTCCCGGTCGGATAGTCGATCGATCCGGCGAAGTGCCGGGTGACGAACGGGGTGGCGCGGCTGGCGATGTTGACGTACTTGCCGATAAGATCGCTGTTGACCCGCGCCACGAAGTCCTCGGGGTTGAAATCGAGGTCCTCGACGTTGGCGTTCAACTTGGCCGCGAGGTAGTAGCGCAGCCATTCCGGGTTCATGCCGATCTCGAGGTAGCGCAGCGGACTGATGCCGGTGCCGCGCGATTTCGACATCTTGGCGCCCGAGACGGTGATGAAGCCGTGGACGTGCACGTTGTCCGGCACCCGGTACGGGGCGCCCGCGAAGCGCAGCACCGCCGGCCAGAACAGCGTGTGGAAGTAGATGATGTCCTTGCCGATGAAGTGCACCTGGCGCGTATCGGCGGCGGCGAGCAACTGCGCGAAGGTGCGCGACTCGCCGTTGGCGCGCGCCTTGCCGCTGTCGATGTAGCTCTTCAGCGCGGCGAGGTAGCCGATCGGCGCGTCGAGCCAGACGTAGAAGAACTTTCCGGGCGCATCCGGGATGGGGATGCCGAAGTACGGCGCGTCACGCGAGATGTCCCAGTCCGAGAGCGTCCGCTCGCCCTGACCGTCGAGCCACTCGCGCGCCTTGTTCGCGACCTGGGGCTGCACGTGCCCGGGTTGGTCCAGCCATTGACGCAGGAACGCCACGCAGCGCGGGTCGGAGAGCCGGAAGAAGAAATGATCGGAACTCCTGAGCACCGGCTTCGCGCCGCTCAGTGCCGAGTAGGGCTCGATGAGCTCGGTCGGGGCGTAGACGCCGCCGCAGACCTCGCACGCATCGCCATACTGATCTTTGGCATGGCATTTTGGACACTCGCCCTTGATGTAGCGGTCGGCGAGGAACATGCCCTGGAGCGGATCGTAGAACTGCTCGACGGACCGGGAGTCGATCAGTCCGGCGGCTCGCAGCTGCCGATAGATGTCCTGCGAGAGCTGGGTATTCTCGCTCGAGTGGGTGCTGTGCCAGTGATCGAAGCCGATGTGGAAGCCTTGCAGATAGCGCGGCCGATCGGCGGCGATGCGCGCCACCAGCGCCTCGGGGGTGATGTGCTCGGCCTGGGCTTTGAGCATGATCGGTGCCCCGTGCGCGTCGTCGGCGCCGACGAAATGGACCCGCTTGCCTTGCAGGCGCTGGAAGCGCACCCAGATATCGGCCTGGATGTACTCCATGATGTGGCCGATGTGGAACGGGCCGTTCGCGTACGGCAGCGCGGTGGTGACGAAGAATGTCTCGCTCATGCGCAGAGTGTACCGAGAGCGGCCGGGCCGCGCAGCGGCGCGGCGCGCAAGTCGCGCCCGGCGGCCCTCAGCCGAGGTCCTTGACGGCCTCGAAGCGCGCCTTGTTGATCGCCTTGGAATAGGCCTCGCGGCCGCTGATCAGGCGCTGATCGAGCAGCTGTTGAATAGCCGAATCCATGCTGCGCATGCCGAACTGGGCGCCCGACTGCATGGTGTTCTCGAGCTGATCGAGCTTGCCCTGGCGGATGAGGCTGGCCGCCGCCGGGGTGTTGATGAGGATTTCCAGGGCCGCGACCCGTCCGGGGCGGTCGGCGCGCTGCAGCAGCTGTTGCGAGATCACCCCGCGCAGCGAGGTCGAGAGCATGGCGCGCACGTGCGACTGCTTGTCGTTCGGGAACACGTTCACCATGCGATCCACGGTCTGCGCCGCGCCATTGGTGTGCAGGGTGCCCATCACCAAAATGCCGGTCTCCGCGGCGGTCACCGCGATGCTCATCGTCTCATGATCGCGCAACTCGCCGACCAGAATGACGTCCGGATCCTCGCGCAGCGCCGAGTGCAGGGCGGTCGCGAAGCTCGCGCAGTGGACCCCGATCTCCCGCTGGCTCACCAGGCAGTTCTTGCGCTGATGCACGAACTCGATCGGGTCCTCGATCGTGAGGATGTGGCCTTTGTCGCGCGCATTGATGTCGTCGATCATCGCCGCGAGCGTGGTGGACTTGCCCGAGCCGGTCTTGCCGGTCACCAGCACCAGGCCGTTGTTGGCCCGGCAGAGCTGACAGACCGCCGGCGGCATGCCGAGCTCCTCGAGGGTGAGCGCCCTGGAGGGGATGGCGCGGAACACCGCGCCCATGCCGTTCAGTTGACGCATCACGTTGACGCGGAAGCGCCCGTGCTCGGCAATGGTGTGGGCGAAATCCGCGCCATCCTGTGCTTCGAAGCGCTCGGCGGCGATCTTCGGCATGATTTCGTAGAGCGCCTGCTTGACGAATTCCTGGCCGAGCAGCTCGCGCTGCAGCGGCAACAGCTCGCCGTACAGGCGGATGCGCGGCGGCTCGCCGGCGATGAAGTGCAGGTCCGAACCGCCCTTGCTCAGGATTTCCAGCAGCAGCGTGTCCACGCAGGCCATAGGTTTGCTCGAGCCTAGGCGCCGGCGAGATCGGCCTTGGGCAGCAGGCCGGGATCGCTTACGAGTTTCCGGAAGGGGCGCTTGTCGGAGGCATACGCGTACGCCTCGTCCGGGTCGACCTCGCGGGCGTTGATCGCCGCCAGCAGCGCCTGGTCGAGCAGCTGCATGCCGAAGTCCCGTCCGGTCTGCAGCAGGCTCGGGATCTGGAAGGTCTGCTCGGTCTGGATGAGCTTGGCGATGGCCTTGGTCATGATCAGGATCTCGCAGACCGCCCGGCGGGCGCGGGCGTCGGGCGTCTTCAGCAGCACCTGACTGATCACCGCGAGCAGGCTTTGGGCGAGGAAGCTCTTGGTCTGCTCGCGCTGCTCGATCGGCAGCGCATCGACGATACGGTCCACCGTCTTGACGGCACTGGTGGTGTGCAGCGTGCCGAGCACCAGATGGCCGGTCTCCGCGGCCGTCATGGCCATGGAGATCGTCTCCGCATCGCGCATCTCGCCGACCAGGATCACGTCCGGATCCTCGCGCATCGCCGCGCGTACGCCTTCGGCGAAGCTCGGAATGTGCGTGCCGAGCTCGCGCTGGATCACCTGACTGGTCTTGCTGCGGTGCACGACCTCGATCGGATCCTCCAGCGTGATGATGTTCAATTTCCGGGTCTGGTTGATGTGGTCGATCATCGCCGCGAGCGTGGTCGACTTGCCCGTGCCGGTGGCGCCGGTGACCAGGACCATGCCTTGGTGGTAGTCGCACAGCTGGGTGATCACCGGCGGTAGTCCGAGCTCGGTAATCGACGGCACCTGGGCCGGGATGGCGCGGAAGGTCGCCCCGATGCCGGTGTCCTTGCGGAATACGTTGACGCGGAAGCGGCCGCCTTCGGCCGACACGTACGAGAAATCCAGGTCGTTGCCGGCGGCGAAGCGCTCGGACTGCGAGGGGGTCAGGATCTCCGTCACGTAGCCCTCGAGCTCCGGTCCGCGCAGCTCACGGAACTTGATTGGCAGCAGGTCGCCTTGCATGCGCAGCATCGGCGGCACGCCCACCGCCAGGTGCACGTCCGAGCAGCCTTGCTGCACGCCGAGCTTCAAGAATGCATCGATACGGGCCAACGGGTACCCCGGTACCTGGGATTGATTACGGTACTTTCGCGCCGGTTCTCTCGGAAAATCAACCGAATACGCGGGAAATCTTGAGCTGCGGCACGTTATGGCTCCGCGGACCCGGGGCGCCGCCCGCGCGCTAGAGGTACTTCGCGAGCGTCCCGCGAACCTCGTCCATGTTCTGGAAGCGCTTGGCCTTGTCGACCGCCATGGCGCGCGTGACGACCTCGGACAAGCCGGGGGGCAGGTCCGGGTTCAGATCGCGGGGCGGCCGGGCCTTGCCTTGCACGTGCTGGTACATCACCGACATGTGGTCGCCGCGCGAATACGGTGGGGCGCCGGTGAGCATCTCGTAGAGGATCACGCCGAGGGCATAGATGTCGGCACGCTCATCCACGCGCTTGCCGAGGATCTGTTCCGGTGCCATGTACTTCGGCGAGCCGATCACATAGCCGGTGCGCGTCAACTGCGTCTCGCTCTCGCGCTGCGCCGCGGCCACGCCGAAGTCGACGATCTTGAGCAGTCCCTCATGGTTGATCAGGACGTTGGCCGGCTTCAGATCGCGGTGCACGATGCCGGCCTGGTGGGCGACCGCCATGCCGGTACAGATGTCGATGCCGAATTGCAGCGCCCGCCTCAGTTCCAGCGGTTTCTCGCCGTTGAACTCGGTGGCGAGCGTGTGCGAGGGGAAGTACTCCATCGAGATGGCGTAGTTACCCTGGATGAACAGAAAGTCGTAGATGCGAATGACGTTGTGGTGGGTAATCTTGCGCGAATAGCGCAGCTCGTGGACGAAGCGCTTCATGACTTCCTCGTCCGTCGCCACGTTCGGGTTGAGGAACTTCAGGATGAGCCGCTCGTCGACCACGGTGTCCTCCATCAGCAGGACGGTCCCGAACGCGCCGCGGCCGATGCGCTCGACATACTTGTAGCGGCCCTCGATGATGTCCCCGGGGCGCAGCGTCTGGATGTCGAGCCGCGAGCTGTCGGCGACGCGCGCCGGGGCGGACAGCTCCGGCGGCTCGGGCCGGATCGCCTCGGGCGGTTGCGGCTGGGTCGTGCCGGCGGAGCTGATCCCCGCGCTGGCTGCGGCAAGCCGGCGCTCGAGATCGGCCAGGGCCGATTCGGCGGCGCGCGCAATGGTTTGCTCGGGCGCGGTGGCCTGTTGCTTCAATTGCGAGCGCACCGCATCGGGGTTCGCCAGATCGGCGAGGTTCGCCAGCGCCTGGATCGCCTCGATGCGCACCTCGCGCTCGGGGCGCTCGAGCAGCGGCGCGAGCACGCCGGCGAGCTGCGCGTCCCCGAGCTTGCCGAGGGCGCGCACCACCACCGGCAGAGTCTTCACGTTGTTGGCGCGCAGCATTTCCAGCAGCCGCGGCACCGCGGTCTTGCTGCCGATGTCGGCCAGTGCGTCGACCGCCCGCTCGCTGACCCACCAGTCGCTGTCGTGCGTCGCTTGCAGCAGCGACTCCACGGCGCGCGGATCCTTGGTCTGATTGAGGATCTCGATGGCGGCGCGGCGGATGTCTTCGTCCTTGTCCTTCACCAGCTGCAGGACCGCGTCGATGACGCGCGGGCCACCGATCTTGCCGAGCGCGTCGGCGGCGCGCGAGCGTACCCACCAGTCGCTGTCCTTCAGCGCCTCGAGCAAGTGCTTGACCGACTTGGCGTCCCCGACCTCGTTGAGTACCTCGACGGCGGCCCGGCGGGCGTTTTCGTTCTCGTCCTTGAGCACGGCGATCAGGTGGCGAACGGTGTCGGGATGATTCGCCTTGATCACGACGTCGATGGCGCGGTTCTGCACGTCGATTTCCGGATCCCGCAACAGCTCGCACACCCGCTCGACGTCGATCATCCCGTCCATGCGTTGCAGCGCCGAGAGCGTCGCGCCTCGAATCAGCTTGTTCGGGTCTTTCAGCAGCCCCTGCAGCGCGGTGTGCACTTCCGGGGTGTTGAAGCGCGCCAGGATGTTGATGATGTGGACCCGGGCGATCGGGTCCTTGCCATCCAGCCGTTGCAGCAGCTCCGGCAGCGTCGCGGGGGTGATGGTGTCGGCGATGATGCGAAACAGGGCCGCCTTCTCGTTCGGCTCCTGGTTGTAAGCGGCCGTGAGCAGCTCGCGCAGCGTGAATCGTGATTTGTGCGCCGTGATCACCTCCAGGAGCGCCGATCTGGCGATCCCGGGTGTTGCGAGGGCGTCGAGCAGCAGCTGTGCCGGATAGGCGCGGCTGCTGGTCAGGGCCCAGGCGATGCCGGCGATGACCCGCGGGCTGCCCTGGACGAGTCCTTCCATGAACTGCGCAAAGGTCTTGGGGCTCACCAGGCTGGAGAGCACCTCGACGAACGCGAGGGTGGCATTCTTGTCCGCTTCGGGTAATGAGGCGAGGAGCGGGCCAATGGCGCCGGGGCCAAGATCCTTCAGGCGCGCGATGGCCTTCTGCGTCTGCGGGCTCGAGGGGTCCGCCGACGAGCGGATGCCGGTGATCAACCGGTCGGCTCGCAAATTAGCTAAAAACGCCATGCAGCCGATCCGCGGGGCTCCCGCGCAGCCTGATTGTTTCTTCGCGCTCCAAGCACCATAGGCGAGACGTAGGCCGCTCCCCGACGCTGTAAAATTCGCATTCTACCGGCCCAGCCCCGCAGCACCCAAAGTATGCCACACGCCAGGGAGACTTCGATGCGCGAACCGGGACTTACCTCTAGAATTACCCGTTCCGCCTCCACACGGGCTTATTTGTGACCGAACCCATGGCTGAGGATTCCACCCTGGAGAGCCTGCGAGCTGCGATCGACAGCTACGTCGAGCCGCACCGGCGTCAGACCCTGCGCGAGGCGGGCGCAGTGTGCGAGCTGGCGCGCGTGCCGGACGGGTACGCCGCTCGCATCGCGGTGGGCTTCCCGCTGGGCGGTTACGAGCAGACGCTGGCTGGCGCAATCGTCGACCATGTGACCGCCGCGGGGGTGAGGGTGCCGCTGCGCCTCACGCTCGAGGCGCAGATCCGAGCGCATGCCGTGCAGCGACCCCTGCAGCCGCTCGAGGGGATCAAGAACGTCGTGGCGGTCGCCTCTGGCAAGGGCGGCGTGGGCAAGTCCACGGTCGCGGCCAATCTGGCGCTCGCCTGGGCGGCGCAGGGTGCCCGTGTCGGGGTGCTCGACGCTGACATCTATGGCCCGAGCCAGCCGCTGATGCTCGGTCTGTCTGGCCAGCAACCCACCTCGCCGGACGGCGAGCACATCGTGCCGCTCACCAATCACGGTGTCGTGGTGATGTCGATCGGATTCATGGTCGATGCCGAGCAGCCGATGATCTGGCGCGGGCCCATGGTGACCCAGGCCCTCAGCCAATTGCTCACCCAGACCCGCTGGGGCGAGCTCGACTACCTGGTGGTGGACATGCCGCCGGGCACCGGGGACATTCAGCTGACGCTCGCGCAGCGCGTGCCGGTGGCGGGCGCGGTGATCGTCACCACGCCCCAGGACATCGCGCTGGCCGATGCGCGCAAGGGATTGAAGATGTTCGAGAAGGTCTCGGTGCCGGTCCTCGGCATCGTCGAGAACATGAGCGTGTACGTGTGCGCCCAGTGCGGGCACGTCGAGCACATCTTCGGCGCCGGCGGTGGGGGACGCATGGCCGAGCAATACGGTGTGCGGCTGCTCGGGGAGTTGCCGCTCGATGCGCGCATCCGCGAGCAAGCCGACAGTGGCCGTCCGACGGTGGTGTCCGAGCCTGGCTCGCCACGCGCCGAGGCTTATCTGCAGATGGCCCGGCGCACCGCCGCCGCGCTTGCCGCCCGGCCGCTCGATCGCAGCGGCGCGTTTCCGAAGATCGTCGTCGAGAAGAGCTGAACGGTCCAACCATGAGCATCAAGTCAGACAACTGGATCCGGCGCATGGCGCGCGAGCACGGCATGATCGAGCCGTTCGAGCCCGAACAGGTGCGCTACGTCAATGGTCAGAAGATCGTTTCCTACGGGACGTCGAGTTATGGCTACGACGTCCGTTGCGCCAACGAATTCAAGATCTTCACGAACATCAATACGACCATCGTCGATCCGAAGAACTTCGACGAGAAGAGCTTCGTCGATCTGACCGGGGAGGTCTGCATCATTCCGCCGAACTCGTTTGCGCTGGCGCGTACCGTGGAATATTTCCGCATCCCGCGCTCCGTGCTGACGATTTGCGTCGGCAAGAGCACGTTCGCGCGTTGCGGCGTGATCGTGAACGTGACGCCATTGGAACCGGAGTGGGAGGGTCACGTGACGTTGGAGTTTTCCAACACCACGCCGCTGCCGGCGAAGATCTACGCCAACGAGGGCGTGGCGCAGATGCTGTTCTTCGAATCGGACGAAGTCTGCTCGACGTCGTACAAGGACCGCGGCGGCAAGTACCAGGCCCAGCGGGGCGTGACGCTGCCGAAGACCTGAGCGCGAGCGCTCAGGTGCGCTTGTAGCTCACGATGTTGAGCGCGAACAGCGTGCTGCCGGCGCGCCGCTGCTGCAGTCGCGCCGGCATGTAATCGAGCGCCGGGGCGAGCCACATGTAGGTGGTGCGCCGCGCCTTGGCGTGGTGGCTCGTGTAGAGCACGGTGGCGAGCGGGCCGAGTGGGGTCGCGAGCGTCGCCGTGCCGCGGCGCACGAACTGGAACCGGTTGATCACATCCGTGTTGAGCATCCAGAAGCTCGCTGGCGGATGCCCCTGCAGGAAAGCGAGCATCAGCGCGATCTGCACCGAGCCGGGATCCTGGGTGCCGGGCTCGAGCTTCAGATCGATGCGCTTGTGCTTGGCCGTGCCGATGACGCGTCCGCTTGTCCAGTCGAAGCGTACGTTCTGCGGTGGCCCACCGCCCCACGAGCGGAAGCTGAGCGGCTGGATCTCCCCGCCCACCAGCCGGAAGCGGCTTTCCTGGGTGATTCCCTTGCCGACGAACAGCCGGAACAGGCCGTCGGCGCGATCGACCGAACGGTAGCGGTACACGTCCGGTCCGGTCCGTACGAGCGTCAAGGTGGCGCCACCGGCCGTGATGCCGTGCCAGGCGATCGAGTAGGTCGCCACGAAGGTCGGCGGTTGCACATTCCGTGGCGCCGGCGGTGAACCGGCCCGGCACAGCGCGGTGGCGAGCAGCGCGACCACCGCGCTTGCCGCCTCCCACGGCGAGGCTTTCCGCTCAAGCATCGAAGGTCTCCACGAGCGGGGTCATCAGCGGCCGGCCGTCGAGCCACGCGGATCCGGCGCGCCACAGGAGCCGGCCGTCGGCCCGCCAGCCGATGACCCGAGGATAAATGATGTGCTCGGCCGACTGAACCCGCGCGTAGAGGCTGGTCTCGGTATCGGCCTCGCGTATCGGAACCTTGGCTTGCAGAATGCGCGGTCCGCCGTCGAGCTGGTCGGTGACGAAGTGGACCGTGGCGCCGTGCTCGCGGTCTCCCGCCTCGAGCACGCGCCGGTGGGTATGCAGGCCCGGATATTTCGGCAGCAACGATGGGTGGATATTGAGTATCGCGCCTTCGTGAGCGGCGACGAACGGACCGGACAGAATGCGCATGAAGCCGGCGAGCACGATCAGCTGCGCGCCCGCCGCCACCAGCGCCGTTTCGGCGGCGCGCTCGAATTCGGCGCGCTGCGCGGCGCCCGGCCAGGGGATCGCTCGCGCGTCTATGCCCAACTCCCGCGCAATCCTCAGCCCTCCCGCCTCGGGTCGCTCCGAGAGGACCACGGCAACCTCGGCGGCGATCCGCCGCTCACGGCAGGCGCCGGCGATCGCCGCCAGGTTCGAGCCGCGGCCGGAGATGAAGATTCCAAGCCGCAGGGGCGTCCGGGCGCTCAATCGATGACCACGCCGCGCGTGCCGGCGCGGATCTGGCCGATCACGCGCGCGTCCTCGCCGTGCGCCGCGAGCAACTCGACCGCGGCAGCGGCCCGTCCGTCCGGCACCACCGCCACCATGCCGATGCCGCAGTTGAATGTGCGGTACATCTCGCGCGCCTCGATGTTGCCGGCGTGGCGCAGCCACTCGAACACCGGATCCCGGGGCCAGCGGTCGCGCTCGAGGCGGGCCTCCAGTCCGTCCGGCAATATCCGTGGAATGTTGTCCGTGAGCCCGCCGCCGGTGATGTGCGCCAGGGCGTGCACCGGCAGCGCGCGTGCCAGAGCCAACAGCGGCTTGACGTAGATGCGCGTCGGCGCGAGCAGCCGCTCGATGAGCGGCTTGCCCGCAAGGGCGCTGTGTGCGTCGGTACCGCTGGCGGCGAGCACCTTGCGGATCAGCGAGTAACCGTTGGAATGCGGCCCGGAGGAAGCGAGCCCGATGATGGCATCGCCGGCGCGTACGGCGCGGCCGTCGATGATGGCCTCTTTCTCGACCACCCCGACACAGAAGCCGGCCAGGTCGTAGTCCTCGCCCGCGTACAGGCCGGGCATCTCGGCGGTCTCGCCGCCGACCAGCGCGGCGCCGGCTTGGGCACAGCCCTCGACGATGCCGCGGATCACCGCTTCGGCCACCGCGACGTGCAACGTGCCGGTGGCGTAGTAGTCGAGGAAAAACAGCGGCTCCGCGCCTTGCACGACCACGTCGTTGACGCACATCGCCACCAGATCGATGCCGATGGTGTCGTGTCGGCCGCTGTCGATGGCCAGGCGCAGTTTCGTGCCGACGCCGTCGGTTCCCGACACCAGCACCGGATGGCGGTAGCCCGAGGGGATCTCCACCAGAGCGCCGAAGCCGCCGATTCCGGCCAGCACTTCGGGTCGGCGGGTGCGTGCCACATGGGGCTTGATGCGCTCGACGAGCTCGTCGCCGGCGTCGATGTCGACACCCGCGTCGCGGTAGGTCATGGGGCCAGGTGCTTGCCCGTCTTTCATGGCTCTCTTTCGAGGGTGGATCGGTGGCCGTGCGGCCGGTGCGTGTATGGTATTGTACCTGCCGTCCGCTGCGCAGGCGCGGCTCGAACGGACGGTCAATGCCAGCTCGCACGATCACTGTATTTCGTCGACTGCGGCGCGTACTGCCGATGCTCGCCTGTGCGGCGCTCCCGGCGGTGTCGCACGCAAGCCAGCAGATGCAGGTGTACACCGTCAATGTCGCCGCCCAGACCCCTGCGGCGCTGGCGCAGGCAATGGGTACGGCGCTGGTGCGGGCGACGGGGCACAGGCAGGTCGCGACCGATCCGACGCTTGCGCCGCTGGTCGCCACAGCCCAACGGTACGTGCTGGGCTATCTGCCGGGTCCGATGGGCTCACTCGAGGTGATGTTCGACGGACCGCGGATCGATCAGGCGATCCGGGCAGCCGGCCTCAGCGTGTGGCGTCCGGAGCGGCCCTTTACCCTGGTGGTGCTCAATCCCGCGCCGCGGCAGAGTGCGCAGGGCAGTGATGCGGCCGTCATCAATCAGGCGGCCGAGGCGCGTGGGCTGCCGATCAGCATCGTGCCGCTCACGGTGCGCGATGCGAGCGGCCGCTTGTTGCCGGCCGAGTCGCTGCTGGCGACAGCACAGCGGTTCAGCGCCGAGCAGCTGCTGATCGGGCATCCCGTACAGATCGCCTCGAGCCTTCAGGGTGCGCAGGAGGACGGGTCGGCGCCGTCGCCGGATGGTGCCGGAGCATCGGGCGACGCCGGGCAGCCTGACGTTTGGCGCTGGACCCTGGTCACACCGTTCATGACACGGCACTTCACCGGCTCGATCAGCGCCGGGATCGACCGGACGGTCGCCCTGTTGGCGCCTCCTGTCGCAGCGACTGAGGCGGATCAGATCAGCGAGGTGCGCGTGCGTTTCGACGGCATCGCAACCTTGGCGGATTACGCGCGCGTCGAGACGATGTTGGCGGCTGTGCCGGGTGTGGAGCGCGCCGCAGTTGCACGGGTTTCCGGCGCGACTGCGCTGTTTCACTTGTGGGCCCGCGGCGGCGCCGAGTCGCTCGGGCCGCTGCTGGCGAGTTCGCCGCGGTTCAAGCGGATCGCTGCTTCCGGGGGGCTGGCCTTCCGGTACGTACCGGCGGAGCAGGATCTGGACGAAGCGTCCGCGCCGGACGAACTGGACCTGTCACGCTGATGCCGTGCGCCACATTCCGAACCTCATCTGCCTGATCCGGCTGGTGTTGGTGTGGCCGGTTGCCGCCGCGCTGCATGACGGGCGCTACGAGTTGGCGCTGGGGCTGTTCCTGGTGGCCGCGATCTCCGACGGGCTCGACGGCGCGCTCGCCAAGCGGTTCAACTGGGTCTCCGAGCTCGGCGCGGTGTTGGATCCTGCCGCGGACAAACTGCTGCTGGTGGTGGTGTTCGTCGAGTCCGCGTGGCTGGGGTTGGTGCCCTGGTGGCTGACCGCCGCGGCCGTGGCGCGCGATGTGATGATCGCGCTCGGCGCCCTGGCCTTCAAACTCTGGGTCGGCCCGCTGCGCGGTCGCCCCACGGTGATCAGCAAGGTCAACACCGCGGCACAGTTGCTGTACCTGGCCGGGGTGATGTTCGCGGCCGCCTTCCTGGTGCACCGCGGCGGCGTGTTGCGCGCCGCGGCGCTGATCGTATTCGTCACGACCGTGCTGTCGGGGCTCGACTACCTGGTCACGTTCGCGCGCCGGGCGTGGACGGCCCCGCCGCGGCCGGCCTGAGGCCACGCGCATGCAGCAATTGCCGCTCGGAGTGCGGCTGCCCGATCGGGCCGTGTTCGAGAGCTTTCTGCCGGCGCGCAATGGCGAGGCGCTTGCCCATGCCCGGCGCGCGGCCGCCGGACACGGCGGCCTGACTTGGTTGGCCGGCGCCTCGGGTGCGGGTAAGACGCATCTGCTGCAGGCGGTGTGCGCGGCCGGCGCGGTTGCGCGCCGATCGGGCTACTTGCCGCTGCGGGAGCTGGCGGAACTCGGGGTCGGGGTGCTCGGTGGTCTGCCCCAGCTCGAGTGCCTGGCGATCGATGACGTCGATACGGTGATCGGGCGGGCCGAGTGGGAGCGGGCGCTCTTTACGCTCGTGCGCGAGTTCGCCGAACGCGGCGGGGCGCTGGTGCTCGCCTCGGGCGCGCCGCCGGCGCTGGCCGGCTGGGTGCTTGCGGATCTGGGATCGCGCTGCGCGGCCGCAGCCGTCTTTCAATTGCGCGTGCTGGATGAGTCCGAGCAGCGCGAGGCGCTGCGGCTGCGCGCCCGGCTGCGCGGTCTGGAGCTTCCGCCTGACACCGCGAGGTGGCTGCAGCGGCGCTTCCCGCGCGACATGCGCACGTTGTATCAGCTGCTCGATACGCTGGATGAGGCTGCGCTGGCGGCCCAGAGGCGCCTGACCGTGCCCTTCATCCGCGAGGTGCTGGCGCGCGCTGCGCCGCGTTGAGCCGCGCCGGTCATCCCGGCGGAGTACTCAGGCGCGTCGCGAGTGCCGCGACGCGTCTTCCGAGAGCCTGAGCGAGTTCCCGCTCCTCTGGGCCGAGCTGCGGCGCATCCTGCAGTCCGGCGACGTGCGAGGCACCGTAGGGTGTTCCGCCGGAGGTGGTCGTCTGCAGCGCCGCTTCGG